>DAIERN010000066.1 GCA_027346765.1 Chloroflexota bacterium
GGCCGCGTGGCGATGGTCATTGGTGGACTCCGTTCTCACCAGTGGACTAGGCTGGTGGCTCCCTCAGAACGTTACCGCTGCTCAACATCAGCGAGAATGGTCCTTCCGGGGTCGGATTGTTGCACATTTAGACAAACTTTCCGGTTTCGCTAAGGTGAAATCATCACAACGCGCTAAATCGATCGGCATTGACCGAGCGTAATGGTGCGGGCTTACGTCCCGCTTATCGACGCTCGCACAGTTCACTTTCAGCCCCGCTCGCCCCACGCTCAAACTGAGACGCTACCGGATTGTACGGGGCGGATCAGGCGGAACACCGGGCCATGGCCAAGCCTTTCGGCAGGCGTCCCGTACTTGAGGATCAAGGCGACGAGGATGGCCGACCGCTCGTCACCCTCGAGCTCGACCGCCTGGTCGAAGACCGCCGACGCCTCGCCGACCGTCGCAGTCGCATGCGGGTTCGCCCGGAGGTTGAGCACCCAGTCGGCTGTGTCCGACCCGGCGGCAACCAGCATGCAGCCGTCGTCCTCTTCGATGAAGCCGACGGCCGACCGGACCGGCTTGCCCGACTTCCGACCAATCGTCTCCAGCATCGCCACCTTGCCCCAGGCGGCGAGCTGCTCACCGATCTCGTCGTGCGTCACTGCTGAAGGTCGACCACGACTTCCTGTGAGTGCCCGGCGCAACCTTCGCCGCCACATCGTGAATCTTGCCAAAGGCGCACGGTGAAGGGACTCTCTGGCAACGCAGAACGGTCAAGGGCCACCACGAAATAGGCAGCGCCCATGAGGTCTGCCGTACAACCTCGTGGGGCGAGGGGATCGGAAGTGACGCTGTAGATCGCACGAGCACCAACATCGATCACAACGTCGTCCAATCGGAGTTCGGGGCAACTGCTGCCAACGCCATCTGCGAACGCGACGGCGATTTGGGAACCGGAGTCCAGCGTGGGCGCCGTGTGAGTCGGGTCAAAGATGCGCCAGAGAATCTGCCAATCCGCGTCGTTCGTGGCGGCATGGACGCGATAGGCCTCGTCGCCCCCACCGCGCAGAATGCCCGCAGCAAGCAAGCGCCATCCGTCGCCCTCCAACCGGTTTGCCCACGGACCCGGCAGCGGATAGATCGCCGCCTCGACCATGCCCGGGTGCGTGGCTTCGATCACAGACTCGAGGGTGGGGTCGTTGCTCTTTGCCTCGACCAAAACGCGATTGCCGATGGTGTCGAGTGCGACGCTTAGTAGCTGCGCATTCGGATTTGTGCGCAACTGCTCTATGAGCTCGTTCATGACAGCCTTGAGTTCGCTCTCCGGAAACTGAGCCGGCTTTACTTCGAATGGGTAGTCACCCGGCAACGCCTCCAACGCTGCGCGATGACTGTCCAGGTTTCCCGTGAACAAAAGCACGAATGGGCCCGTCCCTTGGTTGTCGACGTAGCCCCCGGCGTACTGATCGGGATGGCCGTAGCCATAGGCGATGAGGCGGCTGCGAGGATCTTCTCGGAACGTCTCTTCAAGTTGCTCAACTTCATCTGGCATGAGCGGAACGCCGAGAATCGAAGGCATGGCGGCTGGGTCAACCGTGACCTGCCTGACCCATTGCTCGTCGGAGCGAAGCCCCCAATCCTGGCGAAGCTCGACCACTCTGTGGATCTCCGCATCAGGATCGGCGGTCCGCACTTCCGTCGGCGCTGCGGTGGGGGTGGGCTCGGCGCGAGGCGCAATACAAGCCACCGCCATCGCCACAACGAAAACTGCCCCGGCCGATTTGAGCGCTCGCATCACCATCGCTGCGCTGCTCGCCTGGTTTGGGCGATCAGCGCGACCCGCCTCGCTGCCACGACTTGCCCTCGACCGCGACCGCCGGGGCGTAGACCATCTCGACCTGCTGCATCTGGCGGATGTTCCGGGCGCCCAGCGCGGCCATCGATTGGCGCAGCGCGCCAACCAGGTTCTGTGTGCCATCGACGACGTGCGACGGGCCCAGCAGGATCTGCTCCAGCGGGCCCACGGTACCCACCTTGATCCGCGTGCCTCTTGGCAGAGTGGGTGATGGCGCGGCCATGCCCCAGTTGGTGCCCTTGCCGGGCGCCTCCGCGGCGCGCGCCAGCGGTGAGCCAAGCATCAGCACGTCCGCGCCCGCGGCGATCGCCTTGGCGAGCTCGCCGCCGCGGCGCATGCCGCCGTCGGCGACGACCGGCACGTAGCGGCCGCTCTGGTCGAAGAAGTCGTCGCGCGCTGCGGCCACGTCAGCGATGGCGGTGATCTGCGGGATGCCGATGCCCAGCACGTCTCTTGTGGTGCAGGCGGCGCCCGGCCCCACGCCCACGAAAACGGACGCCGCGCCCTGGCGCATGAGCTCGAGCGCGGCGTGGTAGTTGGTCGTGTTGCCCACGGCAACGGGGATGGGCATGTAGCGCGTGAACTCGGCCAGCGAGAGCGCCTCGTAGCCACTCGCGATGTGGCGCGCGCTCGACACCTGCGACTGCACCAGGAACATGTCCGCGCCGTGCTCGGCGCAGAACGGCCCAAGGCGACGCGCGGCGGCCGGCGTGGCCGCGACGAAAACCGGCGAGCCGGCGGCCTTTATCTCGGCAATGCGCTGGGCGACGAGCTCCTCGCGGATGGGTTCTGAATAAGCGGCAGCCAGCGCGTCCTGCACCTGTTCATCTGGCAGGGAAGCGATGTTTCCCAGAACTGCCGCGGGATCGTCGTAGCGCGTCTGCACGCCCTCGAGATTCAGCACCGCCAGGCCACCCAGCTTCGCCAGCAGGCCCGCGAAGGGTGCATCGACGACCGCATCCATCGCCGAAGCGAGGATCGGAATTGCCAGCTCGATGCCGCCAAAGTGAACCGAGGTGTCGACATCGGCCGGGTCGAGCGTTTCCGTCCCCGGTGCGAGCGAGACGTCGTCGAAGCCATAGGTAGGTCGGAGCGAATCTGTCTTGGACGGGCGGCGGACAAGCTCGGACGCGCTGGCTGCGGTGGGTATGGCGCTACCGAGACTCATCCTGCGATGGGTTCCTCCGACACGGCTGGCCGAGTGCGGGCAGTATATCGGTGTGCACCACGCTGACGAGGGCAAGTTGGTCACGCTCGAGGAATTCCGGGCGGCCGCCCAGCGGATCGCAGGCGTCGCGGTGCGCACGCCGCTGCTGCCGTTCCGCGACGGCGCGTACCTCAAGCCGGAAAGCCTCCAGCCGACCGGCTCGTTCAAGATCCGCGGCGCCTACAACACGCTCTCGCAGATGACCCCGGAAGAGCGGGCGCGGGGCGTCGTCACCCACTCGTCGGGCAACCACGCGCAGGCCATCGCCCGCGCCGCGCGGCTATTGGGGATCCGCGCCCTGGTGGTGATGCCCAACAACGCGCCGGCCGTGAAGGTCGCCGGCGTCCGGGCAGATGGCGCCGAGATCGAGTTCGCGGGGCCGCACAACGAGGAGCGCGTCGCGCGGGCGCATGAGATCGCCGACCGCGACGGGATGGCGCTCGTCCCATCAGCGAACCACCCCGGCGTCATCGCCGGCCAGGGCACGATCGGGTTGGAGATCGTCGAGCAGCTCGCGGCGCTGGGGGTGAGTGACGCGCCAGTGGTCCTGGTACCGGTGGGCCTGGGCGGCATGGCCGCGGGCACGTCCACCGCCGTCAAGGCGCTGCGCCCCGACGCGCACGTGTTCGGCGTCGAGCCGGAAGTCGCGGCGGATACGCGCGATTCCTTCAACGCGCGCGCGATCAGGCCGTGGCCGTCGGACAGGACCTCGAGCACCATCGCCGACGGGCTGCGCGGCGAGGCGCCCGCGCCCATCCCGTTCCGCCACCTGATGGCAAATCTCGCCGGAGTCCTGACCGTGAGCGAGGCGGAGATCGCCGCGGCCGTCGCCGTCGCGGCGCGCGAGGCGCACCTCGTCGTCGAGCCGTCCGGCGCCGTGACTCTGGCCGCGTTGCTCAACCGACGCGCTGAGCTGCCCGCCGGCCCTGTCGTGGCCGTATTGAGCGGCGGCAACGTCGACCCGGCGCGCTACCTGGAATTCCTGCAGGCCTGACGGCCTATCATCGCCACGATGGACCGTACTGATCCCGGCTTCTCGCTTCTCGACGCGGCGCGCATCGTCGCCCGCAGCCCGGAGCTAGACACCAAGCTCGACGCGCTCTGTGGGCACGTGATCAGTGCGGCCGGCGCCACGGCGGCAGTGATCTATCTGCTCGATCCGGTCGCGAACGTCCTCGTGCCGGCGGCCCAGGCGGGCATGCGCGGCAAGATGGTCACGGCGCACGCGGAGGTCCCGCTCGACGACCCTGATGAGCTGGTCGCCCAGGTTGCCCGGTCGCGCCAGCAGATGAGCGTCAGCGGTCCGGAAGCCGCGAGCGCTTTCACCGGCCAGCAGATCGACTGGCATGGCCTGGTCGCGGTGCCGCTCGTCGCTGCCGACGAGACGGGCGGCGAGGATGCCGAGGGCGTGCTGCTCGCGGCGTACGAGGACGCCACCCGCCCCGACGGATCGGACGACATGCTCACCGCATTGGCCGACCTATCCGCGGTGGCCATCCGCCAGGCCCGGTTGCAGCGCGCGCTGCTGGAGCGGGCCGACTGGATCGGTCGGCTGGCCAGCACCGATCCACTTACCGGGCTGGCCAACAGGGTCACCTTCGAGCGAATGCTGGAGCTGGAGCTCGCCCGCGCAACCCGCCAGGAATCGCAGCTGAGCGTGCTGCTCTTCGATGTCGACGGCTTTGCCGAGATCAACACCAGCGCGGGCTCGCCCGCCGGTGACGAGGTCCTGCGCCATGTCGCGGCGACCCTCGCCGACCAGGTGCGACTCGTGGACACGGTCGCGCGCTATGGCCCCGACGAGTTCGCGCTGATCGCCCCCGGTGGCGGTGGCGAAGTGGTCGGCCGGCGGGTGCGCGACGCGCTCCTCAAGCGCGAAGCGGCGGGCAAGCCCATCAGCGTGAGCGTGGGCGCGGTCGTCTACCCGATTGACGGCGCGACCAGCACCGAGCTCCTTATCGCCGCGGCAGACGCGCTGGCTGAGGCCAAGCGGCGCGGGCGCGGTTCGATCTTCGTCGCGAGCGGGTCCTAGAACAGATCCTGGACCGCGGCCCACACCCGGGCCGCGACTTCATCTCGGTCCGCGGCGCCATCAACGACGCGCCACCGCTGCGGGTCAGCTGCTGCCAGCTGGAGGTAGCCGTCGCGCACGCGCTGGTGGAAATCGGTGCCGTGCAGGACCGACGTCTCGAAGCGGTTGAGGCCCTCCGCCGGACCGGAATGGCGGCGCGATAGGCCGTCGGCGACGCTGACGTCGATGAGCACGGTCCGCGTGGGCATCAGGCCGCCTGTCGTGAGGCGCTGAATGGCAGCCAGCTCGTCGAGTGGCGCGCCGCCGCCGTAGCCCTGGTAGGCGAGCGTCGAATCAGCATAGCGATCGCTGATGACCACCTCGCCGCGCGCGAGGGCGGGGCGGATCACCTCGATGACGCTGTGGTGTCGCGCGGCGTTGTAGAGCAGCGCGTCGGAGACGGCGGTATGGCCCTCGCCCTCGCGGTCGAGCAGCACGCCGCGCACCCCTTCGCCGACGCGCGTCCCGCCCGGCTCGCGCGTCAGAACCACCGTGCGGCCCAGTGATCGGACGTGGTCTGCAAGCAGCGTTGCCTGGCTGCTCTTGCCGGCGCCATCGGGTCCCTCAATCGTGATGAAGAGACCCTCAGGCATGCGTGCTCAATTCACCGATGAGGATTGGGTCGCTGGTCGGCTGGAGCGAGCCGCCCGCCGGCTCGAGGGTCAGCGCGACCTGGTCGACCGTGCCCTGTATCGACAGATTGAGCGCCGCGAAGCCGCCATCCTCCAAGTGCAGCAGGCCGGCTGACGTGGGCAGGTGATTTGTGATGTACCACGCCTGGTAGGCCTGCCCGGCCGGCGCCGCGGGGAGGTCCACCAGCACGAGATAGCCCGCGCCGGACCGGTCGATCGCGGCGACACCATGGGCGCCATCGGCCTGCGCAACGCCGTGAAGCACGGCCGACTGCGAGTGTGGCGAGGACATGATGTTGATGGCCTGCGCGAGCACCTGCGCGCGATGCGCCTCCGCGTCCGCTCGCGACTGGGCCGTGTACGCCCAACCGGCCGTGACCGCCAGGAGCAGCACGGCCGCGGCCGCCGCCGCCCATCCCAACCAGGAAGAACGCGCAGGGTGCGTTGTTGCGGCCAGCGCCGGCTTCCAGGCTGCGACTCCCGCACCGGCGCGGTAGTCGGCCAGGACCTTGTTCTTCAAAGCCGCCGGCGCGCCCACCGGGTCGGCGAGCGTCGCGAGCGCGGGCACGACCGCACCCACGTGCGTGAATTCATCATGTGCCTCAGCGCACGAAGCGAGATGGGCATCCACCTGCGCGCGCTCGGCTGGGTCGAGGGCATCGAGGACGTACAGGCCCGCGAGCTCGATCGCCTCGGCGTGATTCATGAAACCTGTCCCTCGAGGGCGCGGCGCATCTGCAGCAGGCCAAGGCGAACGCGGCTCTTGACCGTGCCCAGCGGCGCGCCGGTGCGATCGGCGATCTCGACCTGCGTCAGGCCCTCGAAATACGCCAGCTGGATCGCCTCGCGCTGAGCGTCCGGCAGACCGGCCATCGCCGCCGTCACCGCCGCGCGGTCAAGGGTCTGCGCCACCTCGGGCCACACGTCCGGGGCCGTGAGCGCCGGATCCGCCGTTTCCATCTCAGGCAGCGCCGCTGCCGGCCGGCGGCGGCGAACGATGTCTATCGCCCGGTGATGGACGATCGACAGCATCCACGTGCGCACGCTCGAGCGGCCCAGCGCGTAGCGCGCGGCGTTGCGCCAAACACCCACAAACGCCTCCTGGACAGCGTCCTGGGCGAGTGCCGGGTCCCGGGTTATGCGCATCGCGAGTCCGTACATCTGGGCCTGATAGCGGTCATACAAATCGGACAGCGCGCTCTCGTCGGCTCCGCCCGCCAGGCGCTCGAGCAGCGCCTCGTCGGACGGCCCAGAAGAGTGCTCGCCGTTGGCGACATCGGCGTTGCCGGGGCCGCTCACCGGTATGTGCGCAGGCTCGCGCCTATTGGTTCACATCTGGTTACGCGACGCACGGCCAAAGTTTAGCCGCGGCCGATTTGACGACCGAATTATTCGGCGAGTCATCCCTCCGGCGGAGTGCTGCGTAAAGCGGGCAGGGATCCCCACTTCTGCAAACCGTCCGAACCCGTTCCGAGAGGAGGTCCGCTTTACGAGAGGGATGTTTCGCCGCGCGTCAGTGACGCAGGCAAGCCCTATTTGTGCAACGTACCTGAGGAGGTAGCTCTCGATCATGCGCAATTCACGGGGCGGAGCGGTTTCAGCGGGAGTGCGGAGCAGGCCCAAATTATAGAACCTCCGGCCGGTAC
>DAIERN010000067.1 GCA_027346765.1 Chloroflexota bacterium
CCGGGCCGTGGCGCCGCGCCCCTCGTGGGCCCGGAAGCCGTCGGCCTCCGGGATCTCGACGCCGCGATCGGTGGCCTCGCGCACGATGGCCGCCGCCAGCGGGTGTTCGGAGAGCCGTTCCACCGCGGCGGCGAGCGCCATGGTGTCCTCCTGGCGCCTGATCGTGACCGGGCACACGGTGTTGACGATCTTGAGCTCATGGCAGCGGCTCACCAGGTACGCCGCGAGCTTCTCGAACTTCCACGGCGGCTGCGTGCTCTGGCTGATCAGCGCCATGCGCTTGGTGCGCGGGATGGCGGGCCAGTCCTCTTCTTCATCGACCACGATGGCGTCCGGCGCGAAGCCCAACAGGCCGACGACCTCGGGATGGCGGGGCGTGCCCAACAGGACGATCGTGTAGCCATCGTCGACCAGGCCCTTGAGCTCCTTCTGCTCCTGGATCACCCAGGTGCAGGTGCCGTCGATCACTTCCAGCCCGCGCTCCTGGGCACGACCCATGACCTCCGGCGTGACCCCGTGCGCGCGGATGACCACCGCCGCGCCGCGGTCGACGTCGTCGAGCGTGTCGACTGTCTTGATGCCCTGTGCCTGAAGCTGGGCGATGACGCCCTCGTTGTGGACGACCTGGCCCAGCGTGCTGGTCTGCTTGCCCTGCGCCGCTGCGAGGCGGGCGTAATCGATCGCCTCGCGCACCCCGTAGCAGAAGCCGGTCCGCCGAGCGATGCGGACCTCTTCGACGTTACCCATGACAGGTCAAGTATGGCATTGGCGGCCGGTTCGACGCCTGCGGGCTGCTGCTGCGCGTCCTCCACCAGCTGCCGCATGGCGGCCGCTGTTGTCGTCCTTGCTACGGCAGCGGCGAGGCGCCGATCCCCTTTACGGACGCATTGAGCTTCTTATGGTCGACCCGGATCACGTAACAGGTGAAGCCACGATCGTGATCGTCGGTCCAACCGGACAGGGTCGGCTCCAGCCAGGCCATGCTCAGCTGGGTGTCGGTATCCCAATTTCGCCCTGTGTAGGACTCGAACGCCGGCTTGCAGGCCGGGACAACGTAGTCCTCAAAGCCGGACACGACGGGATACGGCTCATCTGGCCCGGCGGGATTGGTGACGAGGGCGAACACCTCGCCGTCATGGGGCGTGGTGCAGGGCTGGTGCTGGATCTCGTGGATCACGCCCGTTTCGGTTGGCCGGTCAACGCAGTCGCCCACTTGGAGCGCGTCCACGCCGCTCTTCGATGAGTCGCGCGTCAGCGCCGCATAAGCGATGCCGCCGATCACGAAGGCGCCGACCACGACGAGGATGGCGATGCCCAGTCGGTTGTTGCGTTTGCGGGGCGCTTCATAGCCCATCGAACCTGGTGGCGGTCCAGCGGGTGCAGGGCCTGCGCCGGGCATCGCGTTGGGATCCTGAGTCATGCCTTGTCATCTCCCTCGGGTGGCTGAGTCGGCAACTATACGGACGCGGAAGCGGCCGCGGTGGCGCTCGTCAACGAGCTCGGCGATCCGGCGCATCAGCTCATCCGATGCCTCGTTGATCGCCGCGCGGCGCGACAGGCTGGCGTCCAGCTGCAGGGTGAACGGCTTACCGACGTGCAGCCGGATGGGCGCGCGCAGGCGCGGCAGCGCTTTGCCGCGGCCCAGGAACCAGTCGCTGCCGCTGATGCCCACCGGCAGGATGGGCACGGCTTCGCGCGTGGCGAGCATCGCGACGCCCGGCTTGGGCTCGCCCATCACCCCGTCGAAGCTGCGCGTCCCCTCGGGAAAGATGCACAGCACATCGCCCCGGTCGAGCACCTGCTTGGCCGACCGATAGGCCTCGATGTCGCTCCCGCCACGGCGCACGGGCGTCACCCCTTGGCTGCGCAGAAACCAGCCGACCGGGCCCACGAACAGCGTTTCCTTGGCCAGGATGTGCAACCGCCGGCCAAGCAGCTTGGTCAGCCATCCGGCAACCAGCGGCGGATCGGCGGCGGAGATGTGGTTGGCGATGACGATGAGCGGACCTTCTCGAGGCAGCTCGCCGTCGATCTGCACCGTCACCCTGGCGCCGAGCTTCAGGGCAAAGCGGGCAAGCGCGGCAGCGGCCCTGGTCGAGAGTGGCGCGCCACGACGCTTGGGATCACTCATCGAGCGACTCCTGCCGTTCCGCCGCGTGAACCAGGGCGACCACCTGGGCAACGGTCTGCTCGAGCGTGTTGCCCGATGTGTCGATCACCGTCGCACCTTCAGGCACGCGCAATGGACTCGTGGCACGGGTGCTGTCGACCTCGTCGCGCCGTCGGAGATCGCCTTCGATCTGGGCGAGCGCGGACGAGTCCTCTTCCTGGCCACGCTCCGCCGCCCGGCGGCGCGCGCGCTCCTGCACCGAAACATCGAGGTACAGCTTCAGGTCGGCGTTCGGTAGCACCACGGTGCCGATGTCGCGGCCGGCCATGATCAACCGGCCGTCCTGGACCAATCCACGCTGTACCGGCAGGAGCGCCGCCCGCACCTCGGCATGTTGCGACACTCGGCTGACCTCGCGGTCCACGGCGGCGGTATGCAGCTCGGTCGTGACCTCGCGACCATCTGCGCGGAGCCGGACGTAGCGGTGCTGAGCGTCCGGTTCGAGCCTCATGTGCGGCACCAGCGCGACCAGCTGCCGGGCATCGTCCATGTCCGCCTTGCTTTCCATGGCGAGCCACGTCAGACCGCGGTACAGCACGCCGGTGTCGCAGAAGCGGTAGCCCAGCTGCTGTGCAGCGCGGACCCCAACGGTGCTCTTGCCGCTGCCGCCGGGCCCATCCACGCTGACCACCAGGCCGCGCGGCCGGGGGCTCGCCGCGTCCTCGAAGGCGCCCACGAGGCGCTCCAGCTGGCCGCGCTCCGCGGCACTCACCGGGCGCGCGTCGCCCAGCTTCAGGTCGCCTATGCGCAGCGTGCCGATGCGTACCCGCGCCAACCGCCGGACGGGCGCGCCGACCGCCGAGAACATGCGCCGCACCTGGCGTTTCATGCCCTGGCCCAGGGTGACCTGGTACCAGGTGAGGGCGCGCGCGTCACTGCCGAGCAGGCGCTCGAGCTGGCGCGTTTCCGCGCTCGTCGCGGGGCGCAGCGCGAGGAGCCGCGCCACACCTTCCTCGAGCTGGATGCCGCGTGACAGCTGATCGTGCTGCTGAGCGGTCAGGGGCTGGTCCAGCCCGCAGGCGTATTCACGCTCGACCCCGTGGCGGGGATGGAGCATGCGCTGCGCCCAGGCGCCGTCGTTGGTGAGCAGCAGGAGACCTTCCGATTCGCGGTCCAGGCGGCCAACGGGGTACAGCCGCGCGGCGTCTTTCCGGAGCGCGTCCGGAATGAGGTCGATCACCGTCCGCACGGCGTGGCGATCGCTGACCGTGCTGGTGACGCCGGCAGGCTTGGCGAGCAGCAGGTAGACGCGCGGCTGCAGCGCCGCAGATATCGCCCGGCCATCGACGCTGATCGCGTCCGTCTGGGGATCGACGAGCTGGCCGACCGTTGCCGTGGCGCCGTTCACCGCGACCCGGCCGCTGATCACCAGTTGTTCGGACGCGCGCCGCGAAGCCACGCCGGCGTCGGCCAGCGCCTTGTGGATGCGCACGCGCTCACTCATCGAGCCGCAGCGCGGCCTCCGGTTCGAGCGACGGCAGCTGGTCGAGCGACGTCAGCCCGAATCGCTCCAGGAACTCGAAACCGGTCCCGTAGAGGAACGGCCGACCGACCGAATCAGCCCTGCCCTGCTCCACCACCAGCCGGCGGTGCATCAGGCTGCGCAGCACGTAGTCGGAATCGACACCGCGGATGCGCTCGATCACCGCACGCGTCACCGGCTGGCGATAGGCGACGATCGCGAGCGTCTCCAGGGCAGCCGGCGACAGCCGGCCGCCGTCGGCGCCCACGTAGCGCGCGATCAGCCGCCCGGCGTCGGGCGACGTCACGAGCTGGACGTGCTCACCGGCAGACAGGAGGCGCAGGCCGCGGTCGCGCAGCACGACCTCGAGATCGCCCAGGAGCGAGTCGACCTCTTCGCGCTGGATGCCCGCCAGAGCGGCGATCTCGCGCCGCGCGAGCGGCCGCTCGGCAACGAAGAGCAGCGCCTCGAGCTGGGCCACGCTAAGCTCGCCGGGCGGTGGCTCGGGCGGGTTCTCGGGCGGTTCATCGGCTTCAATCGGGATCGCTATCAGCTCATCAGCCATTGGCAAGCCTCGTCTTTGGAGTCAGCGGCTTGACGGTGATCGGCCCCCACGGCTCCTCTTGGTCGATGCTCACCTCGCGCCCCTTGGCCAGCTCCAGCACCGCGAGGAACGTGACCGCGATCACGACGCGATCTGTTACGTCGCGCAGCAGCTCCTGCAGCACCAGCACCGGCGCGCGACGGAGCGCCGCGCGAATGACCGCGGCGCGCTCCTCGAGGGTGACCGTGCGCGCCATGACCTCGGGCGCGGTGGGAGCGGGCGGAACGAGACGCACACTGGCCATCAGCGCGTCGGCCAGCGTCTGCGGGTCGAGCACGGGGCCCGGATCAGGCCGCGCCCCTTCGCGGCCGGCGGCAAGGGCCGCGGCCGCTTCGCGGTGGTACAGCCACGCCCCCGCGGCGCGGCGGTCACCCAGGACGCGGCCGGCATCGCGGAACATGCGGTACTCGATGAGACGGCGGCGCAGCTCCTCCTCTGGGTCGGCCTCCGCCTCGCCGCCGGCCAGCGCCAGCTGCGGGGCCCGCGGCAGCAGCGCGCGCGACTTGATGAGGATCAGCTGCGAGCAGACCGTCACGAATGAGCTGATCAGCCCCAGCCGGCCGACCTCGATCCGGGCAAGCGCGTCCAGATAGGCCCCGGCCAGATCGCCCAGGCGCACCGTGAGGACGTCGAGCTGGCGTTGTTCGATCAGCGCCAGCAGCAGCGCCAGCGGGCCATCGAAGAAGTCGGTCCGGACGTGTGTCGATTCCTCGGGCCGGCGGCCGGTGGCGAAGCTGATCTCGACCGGCGTGGAGGGCGCGGTCACAGCGTCAGTTGGCCTGGTCGGCCAGCAGGAGCGCTCGGCCCAGCACCGGGTCGGTCGGCTCTGCCTGGTTGCGGATCAGGTCGACCGCCGCAGCGCTGCAGCCCGCGGCCGCGGCCAGCTGGGCCGAGCGCGCGGCGTGGTCGCGCAACGTCGCGAACGCAGAGCGGAATGTGGGCAGCCTTGACAGGCCGCTCCCCACCCGCGCGCCGTAGCGCTCGCCCAGCGACCAGCCCACGCGATGCCATACGTGCAGCGCGCGGCCCTTGCCGCAGTCGTGCAGCAGCCCGGCGAGCAGCAGATCGGGCTGGGCGTGGCCGTCTGCGCGCAGCGCGGCGGCGACATCCAGGCCGTGGCGTTGGTCGGCGGGATGCATCGCGTCGAACAGCGCCAGCTGCGCCGGCGTCAGCCAGGTCGTGAGGTCGTGCCGCTCTGCGGCGGACACCCGACCGGTGAAGTAGCGAGCGAAGCGCCGGACCTTGCCCGCCCACCACGACGTCATATCGCGAACAGATGGGCGTTGCCGGTGAGGAGGTTGATCGCCGCAGCGCCGATAGGTGAGATGAACCGCGCGCCAACGAGGATGATCACGATCAGCAGGACGAAGCCGTACTGCTCGAATTGACGGAGCGTGTAGGCGGTGCGCGCGTTGACGAGGCCCAGCAGCACCTTCCAGCCGTCGAGCGGCGGGATGGGCAGCAGGTTGAAGATCGCCAGGTAGACGTTGATCAGCACCAGGAGGAAGCCCACGTCATAGGCAATTGCGGCGACGGTGTTCGACGAGACCGCGTCCGCCAACGATGGCGTGGCCCAGATCAGCCGAATCGGGATGGCGAAGATGGCCGCGAGCACCAAGTTGCTGAGCGGCCCCGACAGCGCCACGAGCGACCCGCCGCGGCGACCATAGCGCAGGTTGTACTCGTTGACCGGCGTCGGCTTGGCCCAGCCGATGCCCACGCCGGCGAGGCTGCTGATGATCAGCATCAACCCGCCGAACGGGTCGAAGTGGGCCCGCGGATCGAGCGTGAGGCGGCCCTGGTAACGAGCGGTCGAGTCACCCAGCCGGAACGCCATCCAGGCGTGGCTGAACTCGTGCACGGGGAACGAGATGAGGATGACGAGGGCGGCCGCCGTTAGGGCGAGGACGATGAAGGTCGGGTCTGTGATGAACACCGTTACAGGCGACCCAGCAGCTCGTCCTTCTTCTGCTCGAACTCCTCCGCGGTGATCGCGCCCTTGTCGCGCAGGTCGGCCAGCCGGGCGAGCGTCTCAGTCACCTCGCGCGAGTCATCCTCCTCAGCGGCCGGTGGGGCGGGCGCGACCGGCGCCGCGGCGGGCGCGGGTGCGGACACCGGCGCGGCCGGTATCTGCGCCGCGGCCTGTGGCTCGTCGGCGCGAAGCGGCGGGGTGGGCGGCCGGCCGTACATGAACTCGGTCTCGAGGTTGTGCTTCTGGGTAAGCATCGTCTTCTTGAATTGCTTGGGGTCGTTGATCATGTGGTACCGATCGACCGCCTGTTCGGCGGCGGTCAGGATCTCCAGGTCGCCGAAATTGAACATCCGGCCGAAGACCGACTGGCTCAGCACGGCGTCGTTGATCTTTTCGAGCGAGCTGTCGGCCGAGCGCTTGCTGAGGACACCGGTGACCTTGAGCAGGCGGCGGTTGGTGATCATGTAGTCCTGCGCCCACCAGATCCACAGGCGCTGCAGAAAGAGGACCACACCGACCGCCAAGAGGATCAGCGCGACCCAGCTCAAAACGTCGCGAACGGCGCCGGGGGCGACCTTGAAGTAGGCGATCAAAAACAGCAGGACCAGGCCGAGCACGAACAGCGCGATGCCGGCACGGGCGCGAGCGATCAGCGCGAACCAGTGCTGCCGGGTGCGGAGAACGACGACCTCACCCTCGGTCAGGAGGCTGTCGGCGTAACGGGCCATTTCGGTCTCTCTCCTCTTCGTTCAGGCGCGAGGGTGTGCCCGCGCGTAGACCTGTCTGATGCGCTCGCCTGTCAGGTGCGTGTACAGCTGCGTGGTGGTGATGCTCGCGTGTCCCAGCAATTCCTGCACGACGCGCAGGTCGGCCCCGCCTTCGAGCAGATGCGTAGCGAAACTATGACGCAACGTGTGCGGCGTGACGTGGCCACTTACGCCGCCCACGAGTGCCGCGTGACGAATGACGCGCCACGCGGCCATGCGACTGAGCCGCTGGCCGCGTGCGTTTAGGAACAGCGGACCGCCGCGGCGAGCCTGGTTCTTGCCCGCGGCGCTCTTAGGTGCCGCGCCCA
>DAIERN010000068.1 GCA_027346765.1 Chloroflexota bacterium
CCTGCTGGCCGGCCGCGACGTGATCGCCACGGCGCCGACCGGCACCGGCAAGACCGCTGCGTTTCTCCTGCCCGCGCTGATGCGTTTGACCAAGCCCGCTGCGCGCAAAGGCGCGGGGCCGCGCGTGCTGGTGCTCACGCCGACGCGCGAGCTCGCGCAACAGGTGGCCAAGGCCGCGCAGGGGTTTTCGCAAGGCGTGCCCCGTCTTAAAACGGTCTGCATCACCGGAGGCGAGTCGTACCGCCTCCAGAACCGGCTGCTCAGCGCCCCGTGCGAGATCCTCGTCGCCACACCGGGCCGGTTGCTGGACCACGTGGGCCAGCGCACGATTGATCTGTCGCGCGTCGAAGTGCTCGTGCTGGATGAGGCCGACCGGATGCTTGACATGGGCTTCATCCACGACATCCGCAAGATCCTCGCCCTGCTTCCCAAGGAGCGCCAGAACCTGCTGTTCAGCGCCACGTTCAGCGCCGAGATCCGCCGGCTCGCCGCGGACTTCCTGCAGGACCCGGCCTACATCCAGGTCACGCCCAAGAACACCGCCGCGGAGCTCGTCAAGCAGATCGTCATGCCGGTTGACCGCTCGCGCAAGCGCGAGCTGCTCAGCCACCTGGTGAAGAGCGGCCGCATCTACCAGGCGCTCGTCTTCACCCGCACCAAGCACGGTGCCGATCGGCTCGCGCAGCAGCTCGTCCTCGACGGCATCACCGCGGTCGCGATCCACGGCAACAAGAGCCAGCCGCAGCGCGTTCGCGCGCTGAACGACTTCAAGCGCAACAAGGTGGCGATCCTCGTCGCTACGGACATCGCGGCGCGCGGCCTGGACATCGAGTCCCTGCCCCATGTCGTCAACTACGAGCTGCCCATGGTGGCGTCCGACTACGTGCACCGCATCGGCCGCACCGGCCGTGCAGGCGCAGACGGTGACGCCATCTCGCTGGTCTGCGTCGATGAGAACGGGATGCTGGGCGAGATCGAGCGCCTGCTGGGCCACCGCGTCGAAACAGAGATCATTCCCGGCTTTGCCCCCGACCGATCCATCCGGCCACAGGCCATCCAGCTGCGATCAGCCGAGCACCAGGCACGGGGCGGAATGAATCGCCCGCAGCAGCGCCGGCCGCAGACCGGCAGTCGGCCACCGCAGAGCTGGGGCCGCCAGTCAATCGGTCAGGGTCGACCGGCTAATGCTGGGGCGCGGCCCGCCTATGGTTCGAGCCGGCCGGCACAGGGTCAGAGTCGGCCCGGCTTTGGCCCGGGCAGACCGGCTCAGGGTCAGAGTCGGCCCGCATACGGCTCAGTCGGCCGCCCGAGCGCCCTTCCGGGAGAGCGCCTCTCTCGCGGCTAGTTGCGCGGGGCCGTAGGGCGCGGGCGCAGCTGCAAAGGCACTAGCCTGCGCGGCGTGAATCAGACATTCGACCTCATCGTTATCGGCTCGGGCGAGGCCGGCCAAGCGGCGACGCACGAGGCGCGCCGACTGGGCGGCAGCGTCGCGATCATCGAGCGCGACCTGTTCGGTGGCTCGTGCGCCCACTGGGCGTGCATCCCGTCGAAGGCGCTGCTTCACGCCGCCGCGGTTCATAAGGCAGGCGGCGACTTCCCGTGGGCCAAGGCAGCGGCTTTCCGCGATTACCAGATCAACCGCGAGAACCGCGACTACCCCGACGACGCGCGTCGCGTCGCCGAGCTCGCTGAGGCCGGCGCCAAGACGATCCGCGGCAGCGCGCGCATCACCGGCACGGGGACGGTCGACGTCACGGCTCCGGACGGGACGCACCAGACCCTGGCCGGCCGCTCGATCCTGATCGCGGTCGGCACGAACTCAACGATCCCCACGGACATCGAGGGCCTCGACCAGATCAAGCCGTGGACCAACCGCGAGGCGACGTCCGTCCGTGAGCTGCCACGCAGCATCGTTGTCGTGGGTCCGGGCCCGACCGGGCTCGAGCTGGCCCAGGTCTTCGCGCGCTACGGCGTGCGCACGACCCTGCTCGCGCCGCGCGACCGCATCTACCCCACCGACCACCCGCGCAACGCCGCGGCGATCGCTGAAGGGCTGGCCAGGGACGGCGTCGACATCCGCACCAACGTCCGCGCGACCCGCGTTCGCCCAAACGCCGGCAAAGATGGCCAACACGAAATCGAGCTGACCGACGGCACGACGGTGCAGGGCGAGCAGGTTCTCCTCGCGGTGGGCCGGACTGTGCCGCTCGAAGGGCTGGGTCTCGAGTCGGTCGGGGTCAGCCCGGTCAAGGGCCGGCTCCAGCCCGATGAGCACATGCGCGTGGCGGCGGGGATCTACGTCGCCGGCGACCCGGGCGGCCCGGAGATGCACACCCACCTCGCGGTCTACCAGGGCGAATCAGTGGGCCGGCTGGCGATGGGCCAGGACGTCAGGCCCGACTACTCGGCCATTCCCCACGCGACCTACACCGACCCACCCACCGCTGGCGTGGGGCTACAGCTGGAGCAGGCCCGCGAGCAGGGCCATGACGCGTTCGAGGAGACGGTCGACTACGCCCACACGGCGCCGGGCGAAGTGGTGGAGGCGGGCGGCCACGTGACGATCGTGGTCGACCGGCGCGAGCGCCGGCTGTTGGGCGCGTTCATCGCCGCACCCGGCGCGCCCGAGGCGATTGGCGAGGCCGTGCTGGCGATCAAGACGCGCACGCCCATCGAGGTGCTCGCAGACACGATCAATCCGTTCCCGACCACGGTGCGCGTGCTGGGCTACCTGTTCGGCCAGGCCGCCAAGCGGCTTTCGCAGCGCTGAAGGCGAGGAGCCGCGCGCCAGTTAGCGGTCGCCAGGGAAGGCGGACGACGCTGCGCAGGCTCACGGCTGGGGTGCCTTATCGCCGCGTCGCCTTTCCAGACTCTCGAGGATAAGGTCCAGGCCGAACTCGAATTCGTCCACCTGGGCGTCCTTTGGGTCGGGCTCCAGGTGCTCGTGAACATGCTCCGTGAAGTGGGGCAGCGACCCGTCCGCGGTTTCCTCCAGAACGTCGTGCGCGAGGTCGGGCATCACCTCCGCCAAGGCGACGATCGGCAGCAGCCAGAGCACGAAACCCACGATGTGGCTGTCCAGGGCGTGATAGGCGTGGTGCGTCATGTTGGGTGAGAACCCCGCCGCCCGGAGCCGGCCCAGGATGCCATCCATCCACTCGAGCTGCGCCCGCGACAGCGGCAGTGGCTCGCCCATCAGTCGCGCGGCCCAACGGTGGCGCAGCAGGACGTCCTTCGCCAGGACGGCCGCGGCGCGCATATCCGCGCGCCAGTCAGGCCCGTTCGCCGGGCGGCCCATCTCAGCGAAGACCGCGGCCATCATCGCCCCGAGTAGCTCGTCCTTGCTCGCGAAGTAGTGGTAAAGGCTCATCGCCTCCACGCCCAGCTGCTGTGCCAGGCGGCGCATTGAAACCCCCTCAATGCCGCCCTCGTCGGCCAGGCGCACCGCAGTGGCCACGACGCGATCGCGGCTCAGCGGTTCGCGGCCCGCGCTCTCGCGCTTGACAGCCTTACGGTGTACGCCTAATCTGCCGGTCATTGGACTTACAGTGTACGGTATCGAGGATCAGATGAGAGCCGTTCTCCATCAGCGATATGGACCGCCCGCACAGGCATTGGTCATCAAGGAGATCGATCAGCCGGAGCCCCTCGCGGACCAGGTCCTAGTCAAGGTGCACGCCTCATCGATCAACTCGATTGACTGCCGCCTTGTGCGCGCCGATCCGTTCCTGGTTCGATTGACCGGCGGCCTGACCAGGCCCAACTCGCCCGCATTCGGGGGCGACGCCGCCGGCGTGGTCGTTGCGGTCGGCGAGAGTGTCGTCCACGTGAAGCCGGGCGACGAAGTGTTTGGCGTGAAACGCGGCGCGCTGGCCGATTTCGTCGCGGGCAAGAACTTCGTGCGCAAGCCCGCCAACCTGTCCATGGAGCAGGCCGCGGCCATTCCAATCGCCGGGCTCACCGCGCTCCAGGCGATACGCGACCACGGCCTGGTCAAGCCGCGCCACAAGGTCCTGGTGAATGGCGCCGGTGGCGGCGTAGGCACGTTTGCGGTTCAGATCGCCAAAGCGTTCGGGGCCACGGTCACCGCCGTGACCAGCACCGACAAGCTGGAGCTGATGCCCAACCTGGGCGCCGACACCGTGCTCGACTACAGCCGGGACGACTTCACTCGAAATCAAGGGGCGTACGACGTCATCATCGACGTCGCGGGTGATCACTCGCTGGGGCGGACGCGCCGCGCGCTCGAGGCCCAGGGCACGCTGGTGATGGTGGGCGCACACCGCGGCGTTCTGCGCCGGATGATCTTCGCCGTCCTACGGCGCAGACTGCTCAAGCAGGACATCAAGTTCTTCCGCGCGGACGTGACCCCAGATGATCTGGACACGCTGCGCGATCTGGCCGAGGCAGGCAAGCTCAAGCCGGTCATCTCGCGCACCTACGCTTTCATGGACACGGCGGCGGCAGTAGCTCACGCCGAAGGCCAGCAGGCGCGCGGCAAGGTCGTGGTGACGCTCGGCGCCGCTTGACGAGCGACACTGTGGAATCAAGAAGCCCCCGCATTGCTGCGGGGGCTTCTCTTGTCAGACCGTTGAGGTCTTACGCGGCGCGGACTCGCGCGGCGCGGGGACCCTTGGGGCTCTGCTCGATCTCGAACTCGACCTTCTCCCCGCCGTTCAGGCGGTCGAAGTCGAGCGAAGAGTCGAGGGCGTTGCGGTGAAAGAAGTAATCCTTCGTGTCATCCGCGGTGATGAAGCCGAAGCCGCGATCGGCGACGACCTTCTTGATGGTTCCGGTGGCCACGGTTGACCTCCTATGAATCTCGAACGGGTAGCTCTGAGTCGCACGATCTGTTCGAGAGAGGTCGATCACACGGAGCCATCGCACAGCGCGATGTGCCCCAAGTCTACCCCAAGCGTGGCGCCGAGCGTCACAATCACGCACGTGCTCGACAACATGAGGGACTTTCGAGCCTGGTTCTGGAAGCCGCCGCGCGCCCACGGCGAGATCCTGGCTGACCGCCGGGTCAGCAATCTCGAGCTGCTCTATGACCTCGTCTACGTGGCCGTCATCAGCCAGGTGGCGGCTGCGCTGGCGGTGGATCTGACGGTCGGCGGCCTGGTCGGCTTCATCGTGGTCTTCGGCCTGATCTGGATCGGCTGGGTCAACGGCTCGCTCTACCTCGAGCTGCACGGCCAGGAAGATGGGCGCACGCGGTCATACGTGTTCCTGCAGATGGGCATCCTGGCGCTGCTCGCCGTGTTCACCCACAACGCCACCAACACGACCGGGGCGCAGTTCGCGCTGACCTATGCCGCGTTCCTGGCGGTCATCGCGTGGCTCTTCTTCACCGTGCGCCGTGTCGACGTCGCGGAGACGGCACGCGTCACGGGGTACTACGCACTGACCCTGTTCGCGTCCGCGCTCGCGATCGCGGCGAGCGCGTTCCTCGCGCCGGAGCTGCGCGAATTCGTCTGGGCCGGCTTCGGCATCGTGTGGTTGGGCGCGACCTTCCTGCTGGGCTTCCGAACGCGCTCGTTCACGATCGGCGTCACTCCGACCGATTCGATGGTCGAGCGCATCAACGTCTTCACGATCATCGTGCTGGGCGAGGTGGTGGTGGGCGTGGTGGACGGCCTGGGCCACGCATCCGCGGACGTCATGGCGGTCGTGACCGGGATGCTCACCCTGTTCGTGGGCCTGGGCTTCTGGTGGATCTACTTCGACATCGTGGGCGGCCGCAAGCCACGGACCACCGGGCGGGCGCTGACCGTGTGGCTGCTGGCGCACCTGCCGCTGACCGGCGCGATCGCTGCGAGCGGCGCCGGGATGGTCGTTCTGATCGAGCACGCCACCGATCCGGCCGCTCCCCAGGCTCCGGCCTGGCTGCTGGCGATCTCGACCGCGATCGTCTTGGCTGCCGCAGTGTTGGCCGCCACCGCATTGGCCGACTACCAGCGCCTGCCCGCGGTCTACCGACCTTTGAGCCTGGCGATGCTTGTGGCCGCGGTCGTCGCTGTTGCCGTGGGCCTGGTCCAGCCGCCGGCGTGGTTGCTCGCGATTGGCCTGGGCGCGATCCTGCTGCTGGTCTGGCTCTTCGGCGTCAACAAGTTCATGCGCATCAGCGCCTGGCCGCCCGGCTCCAAATGAACGAGCCGCCGGTTGGGGTCCCGGCGGCTCGTCGTCGTGAGTTGGCGCGATTGGCGCAATAGCTTGCGCTGAGAGCTATTTGCCGGCGTTCACCCAGGCGACCTGGAGCGTGTTCATCCGGCCCAGCAGCGAGTCGCTGTCGAGCGTGTCCGGATCGGACACCGCGAGGAAGCCGCTGATCTCGATCGTGAACACGCCGTACTTGATGCCGGAGATTGATCGAAGGTCGATGAAGGCGCTGTTCGTGCCTGCTGACCCGAGCTCCTCGCCGGTGGCGATCAGCTTGCCCGCGCCGTCATAAACGGTCACGTCGTACTGCATGTTGTTACCGATCAGCACGGTGGTCGATGGGTGCGACAGCGTGACCTTCAGGTAGCGTGTCGTTGACGACACGTTGATCCGGTAGGTGTGGCTGTCCGTCGTGCCCGCGACCGTGGCGCGCGGCGGTGCGTACGTCCAGAACTCGGAGCGGCTCACGCGGTAGCCGTCCGCTGCCAGGACGCGGCTGTTCGCCTTGGCGTTCGCGCTGGCGAGCTTGGTCTTCCAGCCCGACGAGCGGACCAGCGCGACGGCCTTCGCCAGGTCGACATAGCCAAAGCCCACCTGCCAGAAAGGCAGTGCCTTGCCGCTGGCATCCAGGATGGGCGTCGCCGTCGCCTGGAGTGCCTCACGGACCTGCGTCGGCGTCAGCTTGGGATTGGCCTGCAGCAGGACCGCGGCGGCACCGGCGACGTGCGGCGACGCCATGGACGTGCCCGATGCGGTGGTGTTGTCACCTGGCGGGCAAGGGCCAACGGCCGTGCCGCTGGTGTCGCATGTCGATGAGATGTTGCTGCCGGGTGCGACGACGTCGGGGTGATAAACGCCGATCCGGTCGCCCGTGTAGACCGTGTGGCCGCCCGCGCCGATGTAGCCGGCCTTGGAGTTGTCGTAGACAAGACCGGACGAGCTGAAGTCCGCGTACTTGTGGCTCAGGGTGCCCGCGCCGACGGAGATCACCCACGGCGCCTCCGAGAACGGGTTGAGGCTCATCTCGTCAGGGCCGCTGTTGCCGGCCGCGAAGACGACCGTGACGCCCTTGGCCGCGACCGCCTTGGTCACGATCGA
>DAIERN010000069.1 GCA_027346765.1 Chloroflexota bacterium
TACTCCAACTCGTGGGCCCAGAACGGAGCCATGCTGATCTCCGACGACCAGGGCAAGACGTTCAAGACCGTCCCGCTGAACTTCAAGAACGGCTCAAACAATCCCGGGCGCGGCATGGGCGACCGGATCGCGGTCATGAACTTCGGCGTGCTCCAGCAGGTCGGCTCGCCGCAGGAGCTGTACCAGCACCCGGTCAACAAGTTCGTGGCCGGTTTCATCGGCAGCCCGGCGATGAACTTCATCAGCGTCACGCCCAAGACTGAAGCCGGCATGCTCAAGGTCGTGGGCGAGGGCTTCGAGCTGCCCGTGCCCGACGGTCTCAAGAGCGCTGTCGGCAACGCCGCGACCGAGCTCACCGCCGGCCTCCGGCCCGAGCACTTCGAGATCCTGAACGGCGCTGCCCCGGGTGCCGGCGCGACCGTGCGCGCGACGTGCGATGTGGTCGAGTTCCTGGGCAACGAGGAGCTGCTCCACGTTCGCGTGGGCCAGCACGACCTCGTGGCGGTCGTTGACGCGTCCTATCGCGTCAAGCCGGGCGATGTCGTGGAGCTGTTCGTGCCCATGGACAAGATCCAGCTGTTCGACTCGGCCGATGGGAAGGCGCTCAACCGGGCCATGAGCGCCGCCTAGCTTCAGTTTGCGGCGGCCGCCTCGATCGCGGGGTGGCCCGTCGCCCGTTCGACGTCGCGGCCACCGGTCCGCTTGATGTCGTACATCGCCGCGTCCGCCGCGCCCAGCAGCTGCGCCGTGGTGCGCCCGTCATTGGGATACATCGCGAGTCCGGCACTCACGCCCACGCTGACCTGCGCGCCGTCGGAAAGTGAGTGGCGGCAGGCGCGAATCGCGCGCACGACGCGGTCCGCGACGCGCTCAGCCTGATCGGCGCTCGTTTCGGGCATGATCACGACGAACTCATCACCGCCGTAGCGGGCGACGATGTCATTGGCGCGCACGCCGGCCAGGATGGTCGCGCCAATGTTGTGCAGCACGCCGTCGCCGTCAGCGTGACCGTGCCGGTCGTTGACCTGCTTGAACTTGTCCAGGTCCATCATCAGGACGGCGAGCTGCGAATGCGACCGGGCCGCCCGGGCGACCTCCTGGCGCAAACGCTCCTGCAGGTAGCGATGATTGTGCACACCGGTGATGAGATCGGTGTCCGCCGCGCTGCGCAGCTGTTCGAACATGCGCACCCGCTCGAGACCCGATGCGGTCAGGCTGGCCATCGCCTCCAGCGAGTGGAGCTGTGACTCGTTGACGCTGAGCGGCCGATTCACGCCGATCAGCTCGACCAGCCCTATGGTGCGCCCGCCCGCAGTGAGCGGCAGGAGCATGAGCGTCCGCACGCCGCTGGCACGCAACGCCTGTGCCTCGGCACCAGGGTCGAGGGCATCAACCTGGGCCAGCACCGGCCGCCCGTCGCGCAGTGCCGACCAGTGCAACGCAGACTCGGCGAGCTCCACGACCCCTTCGCCGGCGGCGATGCCGTCGCGTGCGAGCAGGCGCAGAACGGTTGAGCCTTCCTCCCAGCGGCTGATGCGCGCCGCATCTGCCCCGGTCGCGCGGCGCATCCGCGATGCGAGCTGCGCTGCCAGCTGGCATTCGTCTGACGCGGCACCCGCCGCCTCGCTGACCTCGAGCAGCCCCGCCAGCTCGCGGACGAGCTCGTCGCGCCCCGACAGCAGCCGAGCGTTCTCGATTGCCACTGCGGCCTGGTCTGACAGGATCTGCAGTAGTCGCAGGTGGTCATCGTCGAACCGTGCCTCGCCCGCCGCCATCAGGCACAGCAGGCCGTTGACGCGGGCCTCGTGCAGCAACGGCACGATCAGCAGCGAATGCGGCCCGGGACGATCGCGCCCGGCGTCGGCCAGATTCTTCTCGAGCACCGGCGCTGATGCAGCCAAAGCCCGGTCGATGTGCCGCGCGATGGGCCCATCGGCAGGCAGCGCCGGTGGCGTACCGTCCTGGCGGGTCATGTGGGCGATGGGCTGGAGATAGCCCCGCTCGTCGGCCAGCAGGAGGTGCGCCTCGTCGTTGTCGATGATGTCGAAGGTTCCGCGACAGATCGTCGCGCTCACCTCCGCGATTGTGCCCAGCCGGTTGAGCCGCGCGCCGATGCGCTGGATTGCCTCGATCCGGCGCGTCCAGACTGACGGCGCCAGATGTGGGCCGGCGGCAAGCGTCCCCTCGGCCAGCCGGCGCACCCACAGGCGGGCCACCGCGCGATCCTGCTGGGTGAAGTTGGCGCCGCCCTTGCGGGCGAGCACGACAACTCCGGCGGGCGTCCCGGGCACCGTCAACACGAGACTGCGCTGGTCGTGGTTCTCGTCGCGCAGGCGCTCGAGGAGACGCGCCGGACGTACGCCGCCATAACCCGAAGACGAGACGCGCTGCAGCGCGCCCTCGCCGTCATCCATGTAGAGCGCCGCTCCGCCATCCGCGGCGACTGCGCGGCACAGCTCGTCGAGCATGCCCGCAACGACCTTCTGGCGGGGCTCAGCCATGCGAGGCCTGCACCCCCTGGCGCGCGTCTGGTGGCGCGTCGGGTCGCGCGCTGGGGCGTGCCTCCGGCCGAAGAAGTCGCGGCAGCACCCGACCGTGCATCGACCCGACGATGAACAGCGCCGCGCCAATGCCAATCAGCACGTCGCCAATCGAGAAGACGTTGGCCAGCGGCAGCGGCCGGGGCAGCACGAAGTTGTCGCCCAGGAACGCGAGGACGGTCTGCGGCCCGGCGAGGACCGAGTTGCTGAAGTCCGTCGTCGGCACGGCAGCAACTCCGTTCAGCGCCGCCCACGCGGCGGGCGCGGCCGGCATCTGGCCGCCGTTGGCGACGATGACCGTGAAGTTGGCCAGCGCGCCCAGGATGATCAGCCAGAAGCCAGGCTGGCGCAGATTGACCACGAGCGCCATTAGCACGAGCACGGTGCAGACCACGTACAGCGACGGGCCCCACGGCCCAACGACGGCAGCCAGCGGCGAGCTGAACAGGAGCAGCTGGGCAAAGAGTCCCAGGAGCGCCACGGGCCACAGCCTGATGTGGGTCGAGCCCAGCGCGGCGAACTTGCCGCCGCTGACCAACCCGGCGATGACGCCCAGGATCACGGCATACAGCAGGAGCATCGCGTACTGGCGCGCAGCCTCCAGGTAATCGGAACGGCGCGTCACGAGTACGCGCCGTCGCCGGTCAGATGTGGCGCCCGTCGGTCCGGTTTGAACCGCACCGACGGACTTAGAAATCAGTGCTGCCCGAAGGGAGTGACTACCACCACCGGAACGGGGCAGCGACGACGAGCACGAAGGCCGTCAGCACAATCAGGCTGAGGGCGATCTGCCGGACGTTGGCCATTGGGTCGATCTCCAATTTGCACGACACCTGGTGGGGTCGTCGAGGTCGCCAATCTAGGGTTGCCAACCGGCGGTACGCCATAAGAAGGAAGTACTGGGACGTGGGCTGGCATACTCCGGCGCATGCGGGTTGAGCGTGAATCAGATCTCGTCGAACGGCTCGTCGCGCGACAAGTGGTGCGCAAGAGCAACTACATGCAGGTCGTAGCGGACACGATCGAGACGCCGGACGGCCGGCGGCACGAGCGCGACATCGTCATTCACCCGGGCGCCGTGACCGTTGTCGCCATCCTGCCGAACGGCCGGGTGCTCCTGGTACGCCAGTACCGTCATGCCACCGGCCAGGTCTTGCTGGAGCTGCCCGCCGGGACGCTCGACAGGCTCGCTGACGGCTCCATCGAGGACCCGGCGGTCGCTGGGCCACGCGAGCTGTCTGAGGAGACGGCCTACCGCGCCCAGAATTGGCGCCGACTGGGCGCGTTCTGGACCGCTCCGGGATTTGCCAGCGAGCGCATGACGCTCTACCTGGCGACCGACCTCACGCCCGACCCCAACCACGCCGGCCCTGATCCCGACGAACGGCTGGTGGTGGAGGCGGTGCCGCTGCCCGAGCTGGTGGCGCGCGTCGAACGCGATGAGATCCACGACGCCAAAACGATCATCGGAGTGATGTGGGTCGCGGCGTTGGTGCGCGCCGGCGAGGTGACGCTCCCCGGCTGAGCGGACGCGCCCCTATGGGTACGTCAGGTGGAAGTTCGAGAGGAACACCGCGAACGCGCCGCTGGTTGCGGGCTCGGGCTCTTCGAACGTGACGGCGTAGACGGCTCCACCAGTCAGCGCCGCGGTGACGTTGACGTTGACCTCCGGTCCGCCGCTCTGATCAAAGACCGTGACGTCATCGGCGGCGACGTTGAGATGCCATGGGTAAGGCGTGTTGTGGCCATCGTCGATCTGGCCGCTGATCCCAAGGGAGCCGTCGACGTCCGCACCAAAGACCACCTCGAAGCCGTTGTTGCGCGGGTCGTTGGTGCCGTTGAAGCGGAAGCTGTCCAAGCCCACGTTGAGGCCGACCGCGTTGAAATCGAGCGTGACCGACGCGTGCTGGCCGGCGGCCGTGCCGATGACCGTCACGTTCCAGTCGGTAGTGCCGGCGTTGAACGCGGCGCTGGTGATCGTTCCGGAGTGAGCGGTGATGCACTGGTTGGCGACGCCCTCGCCGCGGAGGCACATCCGGACCTTGCCATTGCTCACGCCGAAGAGTGTCGCGCTGACCGTGCTCGGGCCGTCGACCTTGAACGAGATCGTGCGCTGCACAGGCAAGGGGTCGGTGCGGTTGTCGACGCCGAAATCGACGACGGTCACCTCGCGCTGGTGTTCGCCCGGCGGCGGCAGGGTTGGTGATGGCGTGGGCGTGGGCGACGGCGTGGGCGTCGGCGTTGGTTCGGGCGTGATCGTGGGTTCGGGCGTTATCGTGGGCACCGGCGTAGCGGTGGCTGGCAGCGTGTCGGTCGGGATCAACGTTGGCGTGGGCGGAATCGTGGCGGTGGCACTGGACAGCGGTGTTGCCAGCGTGGCCGATGGTGCGGGCGTCGGTCCGAAAGAAGGCAGCGTGGGGCTGGGCGTTGGCCCGGGTGCCGGGCGGCTGAGCAGGATGAAGATCGTCGCGCCGATGAGCACGATCAGCAGGAACGCGAGCGTAGCGGCGAGGACCTGCGCCGAGCGTGAGTTCACTGGCGTGGCTCTGGCAGCCGCGCGAGGGCGTTGCGATACAGGTTGCTGTCCGGCGCCAGGGCTACCGCGAGGCGCAGATGGACCCGCGCCTCATCGACCTGGCCCAGCTGCTTGAGCGACTGGCCCAGGCCAAAGTGGCCGTAGTGGGCCGATGGATCGATCTCGAGCAGGCGGCGGAACGCCCCAGCTGCGCGGTCGTGCTGGCCGCTGTTGTAGTAGGCCCGCGCGAGCGCCTCCACGATCGAGCCCTTGTGCGGCTCCAACCGGTCGGCGCGCTCCAACAGCACCGCCGCCTGGGCGTTGTGGCGCTTGCGCTGGAGGGCCCGGGCACGCTGGAAAAGGCCGTACGCGGTCTCCCGCTCGGCCAGCTCCGCCAGCCGCTCGGCGTCGTCCTGGTTCATCACCGGTGAGGTTACGACTCGACCGTCCGCCATGCAGAAAGGTCTACCGGCATGAGGCGCGGGCTGGGCGTCACGCCCGGAATGCGGCCGCGTTTCGCGATGGGTTTGCCGTCGATCTCCTTGAGGTCGCCGGTGAAGTCGATGGGTCGCGCGCCACTGATGTAGCTGCCGACAGCAAACGAGTCGACCGGCGCGTTGGCTTCCTTGAAAAACGCGATTCGCGTGGGATCGAAGCCACCGCTCACGATGATCTTGACGTGGCCAAAGCCCGCCTGGTCCAGGCGCGCCCGTACTTCGCGGACGAGCTCAGGCGTGACCCGGCCGCGCTCCGACGGGGTGTCCAGGCGAATGCCGTACAGCCGATCGCCCAGCGCCTCGGCGACGCGCAGCGCCTCCTCCGCTTCGTCGCGGAACGTGTCGACCAGGATGATGCGCGGCACGTCGGGCGGCATGTGCTTGTCGAACGCGAGCGCGGCGCGGACGGTGTCGCCGAAGATAAGCACCATCGAGTGCGGCATGGTGCCAGTTGGCGAGAGGCCCGCGAGGCGCGCCCCGGCCGGCGTGGAGGCGCCCACGCAGCCGCCGACGATCGCAGCGTAGTCGAGCTCGTCGGTCACATCGGGGTGCACGTGGCGCGCCCCAAATGAGATGACCGGCTCCGGGGCGGCCGCCTCCACCACTTCGCGCGCGGCGGTCGCCCAGCCGGTCGATTGGGCGAGGATGCCCAGGAGCGCCGTCTCGTACAGGCCAAACGAGCGGTACCGCGCGCGAATGCGCAGCACGACCTCCTTGGGCGCGATCCGGTCGCCGTCTGACAGCGCCTCGACAAATACCTCGGGGTCACCCTCCTTGAAGACGTGCGCCAGCAGCACCTTGACCTCGTCGATGCCGCACAGCACCGCGTCGCGCCGGCCGAAGACCTCCATCGCGACCAACGGATCGAGCCCTTCGCGCGCCAGGATCTCCTCGGCGCGCGAGAAATAGACGTCGGCTGAGTCGCCCGACAGGATTTCGTGCGACGGTCGGCGTCGGATGCCGTTGGGCTTTGTTACAGTCATTTGTCGCGCAAGTATGCGGGCTGGCTGATCGCGCTGATACCGGCTGCCGCGTCAGGCCGGTGCGAGCTCGGCCAATTCGGCCGCGTAACGGTCAAGCAGGGCGACGCCGGCCGGGTCGCGCTCCGCCTTCGCTAGCGCCGCTTGCTTGCGGCTCAGCTCGCCCATGAGCGCCATGACCGGCTCGTGGACCAGGTCGCAGATCGCCAGCACCCGGGCGATGAGCGTCCCAACGGAGTCGCGCGTCAGACCGGCTGCCGGAACCTCCGCGGTCAGGACGGGCCGCTCGTCGTCGCTGAGCGCGAACTTGGCAAACGGCAGCTCATCGTTCCAGCGCAGCAGCTGGCGGTAGCTCTTGCGGAAGTTGTCGGCGAGCGGTGGGCCGAAGTGGACCCACGCCAGCAGCGCCAGCTGCGGATCGAAGATGAGCGTGATGCGCACTGCGCGGCGGCGCCGGCCGTCGAGCCGCCTGCGCCCCGGCCGGTGATCGACCCGGAGGTGGAGATCGCCGCGGCCCTGGAGGCGGCCCGGCGCGACCCCGCCCAGTTCGACGCGCTGTACCGGAAGTACGTCGCCCAGGTGTACGCCTACGCCCTGTACGAGCTCGCCGACCACCACGCCGCGGAGGACGCCACCGAGCGCACGTTCCTGCGCGCGCTGGCAGCCCTGCCGCGGTTCCACGAGCTCGCCCGGCCGGAGGACGGCCCGGAGG
>DAIERN010000006.1 GCA_027346765.1 Chloroflexota bacterium
CGGATTCGTGGGCACGGTGGCGCTTTCCAAGTTCGCGCTGGCCGGGGACATCGTCCGATGACACTCGCGCTGCCGCTGTGGGTCGATGCGCTGGCGGCGCTGCTGATCGTCGCCGGAAGCAGCTTCGCGCTGATCGGCTCGATCCTGCTCGCGGCGCTGATGGTGGGGATCATCCTCATGGTCGCGCTCGTTCCGTCACGCCGCACAACGAGCTGGGCGTCGATGATCACCGGGCCTAACGGACGGTGGCTGTTCCTGCTGCTGATCGTCCTGTGGACCGCTGGAATGGCCTTCCTGGCCAGCTTGGGATTGGGCCCGCAGCAGGCCGGCGCGCCCGCGATGGTCGGCCTGTTCGCCGGCATCTTCATCTTCATGGGCTTCATCTGGTCGGTGATCGGCGAGTAGGCCCGATCAGGCGGCTGTGCCCGCCTCCCGCGCATGAGAACCGTCAACGTCTCCTGGGACAAACAAGCCGGCCGATTCACCGCGCTTGGCAAGCACGCCGGCCATGGTGTTGTCATCAACGCGCCCGCTCAGCCAACGGAAGTTGACCCCACTCCGACGGGCTTCTCGCCAACGGAGCTGCTGCTCGCCGGAGCCGGTGCCTGCTCCGCCTGGGACGTGGTCGAGATCCTGCGCAAGCGCCGGGCGCACTTTGATGCGCTTGATGTGGTCGTCGATGGCGAGCAGGCCGAGGAGGCGCCCTGGGCGTATCGCCAGGTGGCGCTGCACTACCGGATTACCGGCGACGGGCTGAAGGTAGCGGTGCTCGCGCGCGTCATCCGCCTCTCGATCGTGCGCTATTGCTCGGTCATCGCGACCCTCTCGGGCGTCGCGGCCATCTCCGCGACCGTCGAGCTGGTCGATCGCGACGGCACCTCGACGGGACGCGTCCCGATCGAGCTGGCGCTCCCCGCGGCAGCGTTGCCGCCCGACCTCGAGCCGCTCGCCGACGAGGACCAACCACACGAGTAAGCCGGCCGCCTCAGGCGCGCTGTCCGCCGCCGCGGCGGCGATCCTGGTCGTGGCGTGCGCGGTGTCCGTGCCACCAAGCCCATTGCCAACGACGGGTCCCACTCCGAGCCCTGCGGCCACCATCCAATCGTCGCCGCCCAGCGATGAGCCGACCGTCGAACCCACCGACTCTCCGGAACCTACGCCGACAGCTCTTCCCAGCCCGAACCCGAGCCCGACCACCGCGCCCGGTGCACTGGACTGGCGCCGCTGCGCCGGTGAGCCCGACTTCGACTGTGCCGCGCTCGACGTACCGCTCGACTACGCCCATCCGGCGGGACAGACGATCAGGCTGTCGCTCATCAGGCACGCTGCCACCAGTCCGGCCGATCGCATCGGCTCAGTCATCGTCAATCCCGGCGGGCCTGGGGGTTCTGGGATTGACGAGGTCCGCTACGGCCTGGCCGGTTTTGGTCCTGACGTGGTCGACCGCTTCGATATCGTGGGTTTCGATCCGCGCGGAGTCGGCGCGAGCAGTCCGGTTCACTGCCTTGACCCGCGGCCGGAGCTCGACCCGCCATTTCCACGAAACGCCGACCAGACCCAGCAGTTCGTCGATTACGCGGGCGCCGTAACCGCCGCGTGTGCCGCCAACAGTGGCGACCTCCTGCCGTTCATGGGCACGGAGAACGTGGCCCGTGACCTCGACCAGATCCGGGCGGCGGTCGGCGATGAGCTGCTGACCTACGTCGGCACTTCGTACGGGACGCTCATCGGCGAGCTGTATGCCGACCTCTTCCCCACGCACATCAGGGCGATGATCCTCGACGGCGTGGTGGATCCCACGCTTGATTTCGAGCGCTTCGTGATCGAGCAGTCGGCCGCGGCTCAAGGGCAGCTCGACGAGTTCCTGGCGAGCTGCTCGGCGGACACGAGCTGCCATTTCCACTCGCTCGACACGACGCGGAGCTTCAGACAGCTGATGGCGCGCTTCGCCCGCGGGCCGATCGATGGAGTGACAGCCTTCGTAGCACTGTACGCGGTCTACCTGGCCCTCGCGCAGGACGATCCGGAGATGCTCGAACAGGAGCTGACGCTGGCCAAGCGTGGCATCACGTTCCCAATGGACCAGGCGGCCGGCTGGACCGATGACGCGGCCTCACTCGACCCATACGAGGCCGTCAACTGCGTCGACTACGCGGCCCCGCGGAACCTCGACGAGTTTGCCGCCATCGCCACCGAAGCGGCGCAGGTTGCGCCGGATTTCGGCGCCTGGAATACCTACGGCTACTTCGATTGCGCATTCTGGCCCGCGCCGCCATCACGCACGCCGCATGCGGTCACGGCGCCCGGCGCGCCACCCATCCTGGTGCTCTCGGCGACCGGCGATCCGGCCACGCCGTATCAGTAGGGCGTGAACGTCGCGCAGCAACTCGCGTCTGGCGTATTGGTGACGCGCGTGGGTGGCGGTCACACGAGCCGCGGCTACCAGTGCGTCCGGGCGATCGCCGAGGACTACATCCTGACGCTGGCCGTTCCGGACACCGGGACGACCTGCTCGTAGCCTGCACGCCATGAGCCTGTTTCACCGGCTGGGCGCGTTCTGCGCGCGGCGCAGGTACGCCGTCGTGGCGGCTTGGGCCGTGCTGCTGCTGCTCGCACTGCCGTTTGCGCCGCAACTCCCGGGTGCGTTGAGCAGCGGTGGGTTCACGCTGGACGACCTGGAGGCATCCAAGGCGCGCCAGGCGCTGGCCGGTATTGCCGTGCCGCCGAGCGCGATGGTCATCCTCATCCAGAGCGAGACGGGCGCGCGCGCGGGCGATCCGTTCTTCGAGATCGCGGCGGCCCGCGCGCTCGCGGCGGTCCCGAGCGCGGCGCACGTGACCGCGGTCCTGCCCCACACCCTCGCGCCGCGCCAGATCAGCGCCGACCGCAAGACGGTCTACGAGGTCGTGGCGCTCGACCTGTCACCCGACGATTCGCCGGACGCGCTCGTTCCCGTCGAACAGGCCATCGCGCCCCAGCCGGGGTTGCGCATCATGCTCGCCGGCGGCCCCGCCTTTTACGGCGACATCCAGGAGCTGTCTGAGACTGACCTGCGGCGAAGCGAGTTCATTTCGTTACCGCTCGCCGCCCTCGCCCTACTGCTCGTCTTCGGCAGCGTGGTCGCCGCGGGGGTGCCAATCGTGGTCGGTGGGTCGGCGGTGCTCATCGCCCTGGCCGGCCTCTTCTTCGTGGCCCAGGCCACGCCCCTGTCAATCTTCGTGCTCAACCTCGCCACGCTGCTTGGCCTGGGGCTGGGCGTCGACTACGCGCTGCTGCTTACCAGCCGCTTCCGCGAGGAGCTGCGCGATCGCGGTGGTGGGCGCCTCCCAACCGGCGAGCTCGATCGCACGGCGATCAATCAAGCCGTGGCAGAGACAGTGGGCACCGCTGGTCGCGCGGTCTTCTTCTCTGGCCTGACCGTGCTGCTGGGTCTGGGCGGGCTGGTGCTGTTCGAGTTCATGGTCCTGCGGTCGGTCGGCATCGCCGGTGCGGCGGTCGTCGCTCTTGCGGTCAGCGCCGCGTTGACACTGCTGCCGGCTGGCCTGGCGATCCTGGGGCCGCGCGTCGATGCCTTCCCCACGCGCGTCCGCGATCGGCTGCGCAAAAGAGTGGGTCTGCCGGAGGCGCCGCCCGCCGGTGAGGGGGAAGGGGCATGGGCGCGGCTCGCGCGGCGTGTGATGGCGCGGCCGCTGCTCTTCTTCGTCCCGACGCTGCTCGTGCTGCTGCTGCTGGGCACGCCGTTCCTGCACGTCCGCTTCAACGCGCCCGACGCGACGATCCTGCCGCCCAGCGTGCCGTCGCGCCAGGCGTACGACCTGCTCGCGCGCGAGTTCGGCGAGGGTGAGTTCGCGCCGCTGATCGTCGCGGTCAAAACGAACGGCCCCGTCACCGATCCGGCAAACGTGGGCCTGCTCTACGACTACTCGCGCGAGCTTGCCGCGGACCCGCGCGTCAACCGCGTCGCCGGCATGGTCAACGTGGACCCGCGGCTGACGCGCGAGCAATATCAGCTGATCTACGGCGCCCCGGGCGGCCCGGCGGACAGGTTCGTGCGCAACGTCCTCGCCCAGACCACCAAGGGCGACATGGCTGCCTTCACCGTGTACACGCCGTACGGCCCCAACCAGCCGGAGGCGCTCCAGCTCGTGGCGGACCTGCGCAGTCCAACATCCAGCGTCGCGCCGCCAGCGGGCGTCAGTGTGCTTGTCGGCGGCGGCGCGGCCGAGGTGCGCGACGTCGTCAACCGGATCGCGGCCGATTTCCCCAGATCAGCCGCATTCATCCTCGTGGCGACCTATCTGGTGCTGTTCGTGCTGCTCAGGTCAGTCGTGCTGCCGCTCAAGGCGATCGTCGTCAACGCGCTCTCGCTGACGGCCAGCTTTGGCGCTTTGGTGTGGATCTTCCAGGACGGCAACCTGTCCGCTTTGCTCGGCTTCCAACCGCTCGGCTTCGTCGAGACCACGCTGCCGGTGATCTTGTTCTGCGTCCTCTTCGGCCTATCGATGGACTACGAGGTGTTCATGCTGTCGCGCATGAAAGAGGTCTACGACCGCACGGGCGACAACCGCGAGGCCGTGGCGCGCGGCATGGAGCGCAGCGGCCGCATCGTGACCAGCGCGGCGATGATCGTGGTCGTGGTCGCGGGGTCCTTCGCGTTCGCGGACATCGTCCTGATCAAGGCGCTGGGCCTGGGCGTGGCCATCGCCGTGGCGCTCGACGCAACGCTGGTCCGGGCGCTGCTCGTCCCATCGACCATGCGCCTGCTGGGCAACGTCAACTGGTGGATGCCCGCCCGCCTGAAGCGGCTCCTGCCACCGCTGGCGGCCTTGCTGTTGATCGGCCCGCTGGTGCTGGGCTGCGACTCGTCGGGCAGGTTGATCTCCAACCCGCCGGCGGAGCATCCGACGATTCCGCCCGCCTCCGCCAGCCCGGATCGGCCGGCCGATCCCCAGCCGGTGGTCTTCCCGCGCGATGAAGCCGCCCACGACCGGCTGACCGAGTGGTGGTACTACACCGGCCACCTGCAAACAGCCGACAACCGCCACTACGGCTTCGAGTTCGTCGTCTTCCGGGCGGAGCGGGGCGACTTCCCGGTCTCGTGGGCATCGCATTTCGCGCTGACCGACGAGACGGGCAACCGGTTCGGCTACGAGCAGCGATCGGAGATCGGGCCGCAGGTGGATGTTTCGACAGAGACGGGTTTTGATCTCCGAATCCACGGCTCGACCGACACGGGGCTCATCGACGCGAGCGCTCAGCCGTGGGAGATGGCGGGACTGAATGGCAGCGACGGCATGAGCGCCCAGACAACCAACTTCGGCCTGGACCTGACCATGACGGACACTCGGCCGAAGCCCATCCTTCACTTCGGCCAGGGCTGGGTCGACTTCGGCAGTGCCGGCTCGTCGTACTACTACTCGCGGCCGCGCATGACGGCGAGTGGCACGCTGACGGTCAGCGGCCAGTCATTCGAGGTCAGCGGCGACGCGTGGTTCGACCACCAATGGGGCGACTTCATCGCGGTGGGCGGCGGCGGTTGGGACTGGTTCGCGGTCAATCTGGACGACGGCACGGACCTGACGATTTCCCGGGTACGCGCCGCGGACGGCACCTACCCGCTGATCTACGGCACGCTCGTCGGCGCTGATGGCAGCGTCACGCACCTCGAGCGCGACCAGTTCACGCTGACCGCCAACTCAACCTGGACGAGCCCGCAGACCGGCGCCCAGTACCCCATGGAGTGGACGATCGAGCTGCCGGCGCAGCAGCTGCAAATCAAGCTGCAGCCCACCGTGCTCGACCAGGAGCTGGATACGCGCCTCACGACCGGGGTCGTGTACTGGGAGGGATCGCAGAACGTACAAGCGACGCACGCCGGCCAGCCGCTGAGCGGGCAGGCGTACGTCGAACTGACAGGCTACGCCCCAGACAACTAGCGCAACACGATCAGGCTGAGCGCCAGCAGCGCCAGGACGATGGCCGCAAGCGCGACATAAAGGCGGTCGCCCTCGCGCGCGAAACCGACTATCGAGACGCCCACGCGGAAGACCGGCGTGGCGATCAGCACCAGCAGGCCCAGCTGCGCGAGGGCCAAGGGCTGCAGGCTGGCGAGGCGCTCGAGCAGGGCGGAAAAGTCGGTCATGTCCGACCCACTTTCGGGCACTCCATGCAGTGATCCCGTCCAGCCGACCACGAACGATGCGGTCAGCCCGGCCAGGACAAGGACGGCACTCAGGCCCACGCCCGCGATGAGCACGACCGCCAGCGCGCGTTCGAGCCGGGCGTCTTCCGGTGCGATCTGCGGCAGCGTGTCCGGCTGGCTCACAGGGCCACGCCGAGAGCGCGCAGCAATGTCTCAGCCGCGATCACGAGCAGGACCGGGATGAACAACAGGCGAACCTGCCGGTTGGTCAGCCGCGGCAGGAGGCGCGCGCCCACCAGCGCCCCGCCCAGCACGCCCAGCGTCACCGGGGCTGCCAGACGCGCGTCGACCAGCCCGCGGCTCAGGTAGATGCCAACGGAAGCGGCGGCGGTCACCCCGATCATGAAATTGCTTGTGGCCGAGCTGACCTTGAGGGGCAGGCGCATGAGGCCGTCCATCGCGAGCACCTTGAGCGCACCAGAGCCAATGCCCAGCAACCCTGACAGCGCGCCCGCCGCCAGCATGACCAGGAACCCAGGCACGATCCGCTGGGCGCCGTAGGCCACGGTGCGGCCCAACCGGAGGCTGAAGTAGGAGCCCTCGAGGCGCAGGCGACGGTCCGTGTCGGTCGGCCCCGCGCCAGGCTCGTCGGCCAGCCGGACGAGCTGCGCAGCGGCGGAGAAGAGGAGCACGATCGCGAGGGTCAGCAGCAGGGCGCTCGTCGGGACGTCCTGCACGACGAGCGCGCCACAGATCGCGCCGATGACCGTGGCCAGCTGCAGAAACGTGGCGATGCGCAGGTTCGCCCAGCCCTCGCGCAGGTAGGCAACGGCTGCGCCCGAGCTTGTGGCAATGACCGACACGATGCTCGCTCCGGCCGCCAGGCGCACGTCCACGCCAAACCACAGGGTCAGCACGGGCACGATGATGAGACCGCCGCCCACGCCCGCGAGTGCGCCCAGGAGGCCAGCGCCAAAGCTAACCACCAGCAGCGACAGATCCTGACCCGCGGACAACGCCATGTCAGTGGCTCGCGACTACCTCAGCCGGTGACCAGTTCGCCGCCGTCCACGCCCAGGACGTTGCCGGTCAACCAGTGTGTGCCCTCACCGGCGAGCGCCACGATCGCCTGGGCGACGTCATCAACGGTCGCGAGGCGACCCATTGGGTTGCGCCGCAGGGCGTGATCGATGAGGTCCTGCGCCTCAGGCAGCTGCATCAGCGCCGGGGTCTTGGTGACGCCGGCGCGGATGGCGTTCACGGTCACGCCGCTGTGCAGCTTGGCGAACTCCATCGCCAATTGGCGGCAGTTCGACTCCAGGGCACTCTTGGCGGCACTCACCGCGCCGTACGACGGGATGACCCGCGACGAGCCCTCAGAGGTCATCGCGTAGATCTTGGATCCTTCGCCCAACAGCCCGGCGCGCCACACGTCCTGCGCCCAGTAGACGAGCGAGTTGGCCATGACGTCGAGCGTCATCTCCATGTTCTTGCGGGTGATGCCCGAGTCGACGTCGGGCGTCAGGTACGGCTTGAGCGTGCCGAACGCGAGCGAGTGCAGCATCACCCGGACGTAGCCGTTGGCGCCGACCGCCGCTGTCAGGTCCGCGACGACCTTGGCCCGGTTGTCGTCGTCGGCGGCATTGCCGTTGAAGAAGAGCGCCGTGCGACCGTGGCCCTCGATCTGCGCCTTGATCTCATCGACGTGCGCCAGGCCCTGGCGCCGATCGAGGTGGACGCCACAGATGTCGTAGCCGGCCGCCGCCAGCGCGATCGCAGTCGCCTCACCAAAGCCGCTGCTCGCTCCAAGAATGAGCGCCCACGGCTGGCGTGCGTCTTTCCTGTCGATCATCGGCGGGGACCATATCATCGGCACCCGTGGCCAACCCTCTGACACTGCTGCTCGTCCACGCCCACCCCGACGATGAGTCCATCGGCACGGGCGGCGTCATGGCGCGCTACGCCGCGGAGGGCGCGCGGGTCGTCTGTGTCACCTGCACCGGCGGCGAGCACGGCGAGATCGTCGTGCCTGACATGGACACCCCGGAGAACCATGCCAGGCTGGGCGAGATCCGCGCCGAAGAGCTGAAGAAGGCGCTGGCCGCGCTCCACCCAGCAGTCGAGTCGCGCAAGCTGGGCTACGTCGACAGCGGCATGATGGGCACGCCTGAAAACGATCTGCCCGGCACCTTCTGGCAGGCCAGCCTCGACGAAGTGACCGGGCGGCTGCTGGACATCGTGCACGAGGTCAAGCCGCAGGTGATCGTCGGCTACAACGACTTCGGCGGCTACGGTCACCCCGACCATATCCGTGCCGCGCTCGTCGCCAAGGCCGCGTTCGAGGCGACGGCCGGTGAGCCGGACGCGCCGCTCAAGCTGTACGAGACTGCGGGCGGCAGCCGGCGGCGCGAGGAGGTCCAGAAGCGGGCCGAGGAGCGCGGCGTCAAGTCGTGGTGGACCGGCACTGACGACGAGACCGCCGAGCAGAAGGCGCAGCGCGAGGCGTTCATGAAGCAGATGGCCGACGCCCAGGGGCCGGTCACGACCGTCGTCGACATCGCCCAGTGGCTCCCCAATAAGATCGCCGCGTTGCGCGCGCACGTCAGCCAGCTGCCGGCCGACGGCTTCTTCCTGGCGTTCACGCTGGACGACTGGCGCGAGCTGATGCCGACCGAGGAGTTCACCCTCAAGGTCTCGCGCACGGGCGTGCGCCTGCCCGAAGACGACCTGTTCGCGGGTCTGCGCTAGCCGCTGCCTTACCGGCAGAAACTCATCGTCCTGCCTGCACGAGTCAACTCCGTGACTGAGTCACGAGCCGCGCATCGGTAGGCAACCGCCGGGATCAGATCGGACTCTCCATGAGTCAAGGCCCATGACTCATTCAGTGACCTGACTCGCAACCAGCAACAGACACGAAATGCCGCGCGGGCGCTGAAAAAGGGGGGACTGGCGGGCCCGACCGGATTCGAACCGGCGATCTCCAGCGTGACAGGCTGGCATGTTTGGCCGCTACACCACGGGCCCGGGCAGCGGTCGGTGAGCATACCAGCCTCGGGCTGAGTTCCCCCTCGCGCGACCTATACTCGGGCCCCCATGAGTGACCGACTGATCGACCTGCGCTCGGACACCGTCACCCAGCCGTCGCCCGAGATGCGCCGCTCGATGGCTGAAGCGCCGCTGGGCGATGACGTGTTTGGCGACGATCCCACGGTCATCGCGCTCGAGGAGCGCGCCGCGGAGATCACCGGCAAGGAAGCCGCGCTCTTCGTTGCGAGCGGCACGATGGGCAACCTGGTGTCGATCATGGCCCAGGTGCCGCGCGGCGGTGAGCTCATCGCCGGCAACGGCGCTCACTCGTTCGCCCACGAGGCGGCCAACTACGCGGTCGTCGTCGGCGCGTCGATGAAGCTGTTGCCGTGGGATGAGCGCGGCCAGATGAACCTTGACGACATCCGCCGCGCGTGGCGCAACCCCCGGGACGTGCACGACCCGATCACGTCGCTGGTGATGCTCGAGAACACCCACTCCGACTCCATGGCCCAGCCGCTGCCGGCCGATTACGTCGCCGCGGTCGGCAAGGTGGCGCACGACGGCGGGGTGCCGCTCCACGTCGATGGGGCGCGCATCTTCAACGCCGCCGTCGCGCTTGGCACAACGGTCAAAGAGCTGCTGGCGCCGGCCGACTCGGCCTCCTTCTGCCTGTCGAAGGGCCTGGCCTGTCCAGTCGGATCACTGGTGGTCGGTCGGAAGGACTTCATCTGGCAGGCGCGCCGCGCCCGCAAGCTGCTCGGCGGCGGCATGCGCCAGGCCGGCACGCTTGCGGCGCCAGGGCTGATCGCGCTGCGCGATGGGTCCAGCGGCATGATCGAGCGCCTCGCTGAGGACCACGACAACGCGCGCCGGCTGGCAAACGGGATCGCCGGCATGTCGGGCGTCGTTGGCCTTGACCCGGCCCGCGTCCGCACCAACTTCGTCTTCTTCGAGCTGTCACAGCCGGAGCTGCGGATGCCTTTCCTGGACGCGCTCGAACGCGCCGGGACGCAGATGATCGATTACCCCGGGGGCGAGCGGATCCGCGCGGTCACGCACTACGGCATCACGGCCGCGGACGTTGACCAGACGATCGACGCCGTCCGGCGCGCGCTGGCCGATATTGGCCTTGCGCCCAGCCCCGCGGCCGCAGTCGCCGGTGGCTGACGAAACGGTCGCACCGGAGCCACAGACACCAGGCGACACACAGCTAGAGCAAATGGCGCGGGAGCGCTTCAACGCGCTCATGGCGCGCAACCCGGTCTATGCCAGCTTCCTGGGGCTGCACGAGCACGACGGCGAGCTGGGTGATGCGAGCCGCGAGGCGTTCGTCGCGGACGTTCAGGCGACGCGCGACTACCAGCGGGCCCTCGAGGCGATCGACCCGGCAACGCTTTCGCCTTACCACTCGGTTGAGCGCGAGCTGGCGCTGTTCGCCACGCGGCGCGAGATCTTCGACGCGGACGTGCACGGCGTCTGGGAGCGGCGCGCTTCTGCGACAGACGAGATCGGCGACGGCATCTTCCTGCTGTTCGCGCGCGAGGGCCGGCCGCTGGCCGATCGGCTGGAGGCGATCGCGTCGCGGCTCGAGGCGGCGCCGCTGCACCTGGAGCAGGCGCGCAGCCGGATGGGTGGGGCGCGGCCGCCGGTGCGGTTGTGGAACGAGATCGAGCTCGACGCGGTCGGGTCGCTGCCGTCGATGTTCGACGAGGTGCTGGGCGCCGCGCGCAAGGAGCTGGGTGAGAGCCACGGTGTGACGCGGCGCATCGAGCAGGGCGCAGCTGCGGCGCGGGCCGCGCTGGACGTGTACGCCATTTGGGTCAGGACGCAGATCGAGCGCGGCGTCGACGATTTCGCGCTGGGTCCGGCCGACTTCGACACGCTCATTGGCCTGCGCGCGTTCGACGGGCTTTCAGCGGATGACATCCTCGCTATCGGCGAGGAGCAGCTCGCGGCGGAGCGTGCGGCCCGCCAGGAGGTAGCGCGCAAGATCGACCCGTCCGCAACAGCGGCGGAGGTGGTGGATCGGGTCAAGTCGGAGCACCCGGCAGACTTTCGCGCGGCGCTCGATGAGTACCGCTCAGCGATGGCCCAGGCGCGCCAATTCATCCTGGACCACGATCTCGCCACGATCCCGGCGGGTGAGACGCTCAGGGTGGTCGAGACGCCCGAATACATGCGCGGCGTCGTGCCGTTCGCGGCCTACTTCAGCCCGGGCAAGTTCGAGCCCGGCCGCCCGGAGGGCATCTACGTAGTCACCCCGTCACTCGACGGCGATCCGCGGGCGATGCGCGAGCACAACCACGCGTCGATCTTCAACACCAGCATCCACGAGGCGTATCCCGGCCATCACCTGCAGCTGGTCGCGGCGAACGAGCATCCCAGCCTGACCAGGGTGCTCGTCGACGCGCCCGAGTTCGTCGAGGGCTGGGCTATGTACTGCGAGCTGATGATGCGCGAGCAGGGTTTCGATACCGCCCCGACGCACCAGCTGATGATGCACACCGACGCGATCTGGCGGGCGTGCCGGATCATCATCGACGTGAAGCTGCAGCGGGGCGAGCTCACGGTGCCGCAGGCCGTCGACTTCCTGGTCGAGCAGACGGGCTTCGAGCGACCGCAGGCCGCGGCCGAGGTCAACTGGTACACCTACCGGCCTACCTACCCGATGTCCTACCTCGTGGGCCGCCAGCTCCTGCGCCGGCTGCGCGCGGACGAACAGAAGCGCCTCGCTGACTCGTTCTCGCTGCGTGGCTTCCACGACGCGCTCCTGCGGCAGGCCAGCCTGCCGATCAGCTTCCAGCGCCGGTTGCTCGCCCAGGACGCGTAGGACACATGCGGCTCGTCCCCAGCATCGACCTGACCAACGGCCGCTCGCGGCTCGTGTACTGGCCCGGTGCCGCCAGCGGGACAGGTGTACCGACTGATCGGCCGGAGCGCATCGCGACCGCCCTCGTGGCGCTGGGCGCGCCCATGCTCCACCTGGTGGATCTCGACGGGGCGCGCCAGGGCGTGCCGGTGAACACGGCCGCGGTCGCTGCCGTGGCGCGCGACGTCGCTGTGCCGCTCCAGCTTGCGGGCGGCGTCGATGGGCCGCGCCAGATCGAGCTGGCGTTCGCCGCTGGGGCGACGCGCGTCGTGGTACCAGTGTGGATCGCCGCCGAATCGCTTGAAGCGCTGCGCGACTGTGTTCGCGCCGCGGGGGACTGGCTGTCCGTGGGCGTCGACGCGCGCGACGAGCAGATGCGCTCGTATCCGTGGCGCGGCGGCGTCGTGCCAAGTCTCGACGAGCTCGCGGCGACGCTCGCCGGCGAGGGTGTGCGGCGCCTGGTGGTGTCGCACTGGACTGTGGCGGATCTGCCGCGCCTGACCGCGCTTGGCGCGCGCCATGATCTGGCGCTCACACTTGCCGGCGGCATCACTGACCCGGCGCAGATCGACGCCGTAGCCGCCGCCGGCATCGACACGCTGATCTTGGGCGAAGCACTGCTTTCAGGGACAATCCAGTACCAACCAAAGGTGAGGGTCCATGGCTAAGCGCAAACACACGTCACAGCGGTCGCGCATCTATGACAGCGGCGAGCGCGCCGGCTTCGCGCGCCGCTCCAACATGCCGCCGCCGTCGTCGCGCGGACCGTCTGCCGTGACGCTCATCGTGGCCGGAGTCGGGGTGGTCGCCGTTGTCCTCGTCCTCGCGTTTGCTGCGGGCTGGATCGGCAAGCCTGGCGCCACGCCCTCGCCGTCGCCGGCACCGACCGCTTCGCCGTCGCCATCACCGACCGCTTCGCCGTCGCCATCACCGACTCCCACCCCGCCGCCGGAGCCATGGACGGCGGACCTCCTGCGCGGCGTCTACTTCACCAACACGCGTTCGGTCGCCGACTACTACGACGAGGTCTCCGCCGGCCAGATCTCGATCAGCGGCGATGTCTACGGCTGGTTCACCGTTCCGGCCGACACGAGCGGGTGTAACCACCAGCAATGGGGCGATGCCGCCCGCGCCGCCGCAACCGCCGCTGGCATCGACCTCACGGCCTACACCAACGTCGCTGTCGTCTTCCCCAAGCAGGCGGCATGCTGGTGGGTCGGCATGGCGCAACTGCCCGGGCGCAACACGTACGTCAACGGCTCAGCGGGCTGGACCTATGCCACGTGGCTGTTCACGGGCAGTCACGAGCTGGGCCACAACTTCGGCATGAACCACGCATCGACCATCTCGTGCACGAGCGGCGGGGTGCGCGTCGCGTTCTCCAACAGCTGCACCACTGACGAGTACGGCGATCCATTCGACACGATGGGTGGTAACGGGCAGCGCCACTTCAACACCTGGCACCGCTGGCAGCTGGGGGTGCTGGGCGCCGCTGACGTCCAGACCGTCACAGAGAGCGGCGTGTACCGCGTTGCCACCGCGGAGATCAGCGGCGGCGTGCCGCGCGTCCTGAGGGTGACTCGCCCATCAGGCAACTACTACTACCTCGAATACCGCCAGCCCTATGGGCGTTATGACAACTTCGCCAGCACCGCCGCGGTGGTCAATGGCGTCGCGATCCGGATCGCGCCGGGCGTGGGCAGCATGAGCTTCTCCAAGCTCATCGACACCGTTCCGCAGACCAATTCCTTCTACGATGCCCCCCTTCGCGTCGGCCGCTGCTTTGCCGACAGCGTCAACGACATCTTCGTCGTCACCCAGGCGATCGATCCGACCGGTGCGACGGTGCTCGTGCACATTGGCCCCGACACCATCCTGCCCACCGCCCCCGACGCTGCACAGGCCACCAGCGACGCCACGGGCACGGTCACCCTGCGCTGGCAGCCGGCGACCGACGACGTGTTCGTGGCTGGCTACCAGGTCTCCCGGGACGGCACGATTGTCGGCACCACCGACGGCACCTCACTGACCGAGTCGGGGCTGCCACAGGCGACTACATACGACTATTCGGTCAGCGCTGTCGATGAAGTCGGCAACGTGGGACCGCCGGCATCGGCCACGTTCTTCCTGCCGGACACGACACCGCCGGGCAGCGTCGGCTCGTTGAGCGCGGCATCGACCGGCCCACACAGTGTGGCGCTGGGCTGGGTCGCAGCACCAGACAACGTCGCCGTCAGCTCGTACGCGGTCCTGCGCAACGGGACACTCATCGGCACGACCGCAGGCACCAGCCTCGAGGATGCGGCCGCGCCGGATGGGATCAGCCTCACCTACCAGGTGCGCGCCGTCGACGAGGTGGGCAACCAGGGCCCGCTGGCAAGCGCCGCCATCTCACTGCCTGACGTGACCGGCCCTGCCCTTGGCGGCGGTCTGACGCTGTCGGTCACGCCCAGCGGCGATGTCGACGTGACGTGGCCCAGCGCGACGGACAACGTCGGCACCGCCGGCTACGACCTGAGCCGCGACGGCGCTCCCATCGCGACGACGACCGGCACGCAGTACCTCGATCCGGGCCTCGCCCAGGCGCACACGTACCAGTACAGCGTCGTGGCCTCAGACGCCGCGGGCAACCCCAGCCAGGCACTCACCGGCACGATTTACCTGCCCGACCTGCTCGCGCCCGTGGCGCCCGGATCGCTCAACGTTGTTCAGAGCGCGGCCCGTGCGGTCGACCTTGGTTGGAGCGCCGCAACAGACAACGTGGCGGTGGATCACTACCTCGTGGCGGTCGACGATCTTGCTGTCGCCACGACCACCCTCACCCAGCTCCTGGCGCTGGCGGTCGATGACGGCGTCGATCACACCTTCACCGTTGCCGCCGTCGACGGCGCCGGCAACGTGGGACCCGCGGTCAGCGCGCACCTGTCCCTGCCCGATGTGACCGCGCCGTCGCTGGCAGGCTCATTTAGCGCGCGTGCCACGGGCCCCACCTCGATCGCCCTCTCCTGGACGGCGGCAACGGACAACGTGGGCGTGGCGGGCTACAGGCTCTTGCGCGATGGGGCGCCGCTGGCAGAGCTGGGCGGCTCAGCGCGCGGATACACCGACGCCGGATTGGCCAGTGACGCCAGCCACACGTACACGCTGATGGCGGTCGACGGCGCCGGCAATCTGGGCCCCGAATCCGTTGTCCAGGTGAAGCTGACTTCGGTCGACGTGACCGCCCCCAGTGCGCCGCTCGGTCTGAGCGCCGTCGCCCTGAGCCGGCGCCGGATCAGCCTCACCTGGCAGCCCAGCATTGACAACCAGGCGGGCGCGCTGAGCTACAGGGTGTTCCGGGGTCGAATCCGCATCGCCACGGTCACCACCGCCAGGTACCTCGACCGACCGGCGGTCAGCGGTTGGTACAAGTACCGCGTCAAGGCCGTCGATGCGTCGGGCAACGTGAGCTCGTTCAGCGTCGCTGTCTGGATTAAGGCGCACGCGTAAGGCGTCGGGCCGGCGCGGGGTTGACACCCAGCACGACAAACGCGACATTCGGTTGGTGAAAGGCGCCATCGGGCCGGGCGAGGCGGCGCGTCGGCTGGGCGTATCGACCAGGACGGTCCAGCGCTGGCTGCGCGAAGGCAAGTTGGCGCAGGTCAAGGTCGGCTCGCAGATCAAGGTACTGGCCAGCGCCCTGCCGTCCGAAGTGGGCGAGCCAGCGCCAGCGCAGACAACTCACCGGATCGGTCGGCTGCTGGTCGCCAACCGCGGCGAGCTGGTGGTCCGGATCGCGCGGACGTGTCGGCAGCTGGGCATCCGTTCGCTGGGGCTCGTGGCTCAGGATCAGGCGCGCGCCTGGTGGACCGGCGCGGTCGACGAGGTGGTGCCGCTCGCCGGTTCGTACCTCGATGGGCTCGCGGTCATCGCGGCTGCCCTGGCGGCGCGAGCCGATGCGATCCACCCGGGCTACGGCTTCCTCGCGGAGAACGCCGATTTCGCGCAGGCCGTCATTGACGCCGGGCTCATCTGGGTGGGCCCGCCGCCGGCCGCGATGCGGGCGCTGGGCGACAAGGCTGCCGCGCGGCAGCTGGCGCGCAAGTTGGGCGTGCCCACGCTGCCCGGCTACGACGGCGAAGACCAGTCGGACAACCGACTCTCCCGCGAAGCCAAGCGCATCGGCTTTCCCGTGCTGGTCAAACCCAGCGCGGGCGGCGGTGGCAAGGGCATGCACGTCGTGTCTGCCGGGCGCGAGTTGCGTGACACGCTGGCGAGGGCAAGGCGAGAGGCGAAGGCGTCGTTCGCCGACGACCGGCTGGTCCTGGAGCGCTACATCGAGCGAGCGCGCCACGTCGAGGTGCAGCTGCTCGCGGACACGCACGGCAACGCGGTCCACCTGGGCGAACGCGAATGCTCGCTTCAGCGCCGCCACCAGAAGGTGATCGAGGAATCGCCATCGCCGGCGGTCAACGCGCGCCTGCGCAGACAACTGGGTGACGCGGCTCTGCGGTTGGCGCGCGAGGCGGGCTACGTTGGCGCGGGCACGGTCGAGTTCCTACTCGCACCGGACGGCTCGTTCTACTTTCTCGAGCTCAACGCCCGGCTCCAGGTTGAGCACCCGGTCACCGAGCTTGTCACCGGTCGCGATCTCGTCGCCGATCAGCTGAGGATCGCCGAAGGCGCGCCGCTCGGCTTCGGGCAGGCTGACGTTTCGCTCGACGGCCACGCCGTCCAGGCGCGGCTCTACGCCGAGGATCCGCAACACGACTTCCTGCCCGCGACCGGCCAGGTGCTCTGCGTCAGCTGGCCCGCGCGCGAGGGCGTGCGGGTTGATGCCGGCGTGGGCGAGGGCGATGTCATCGGCACGCGCTACGACCCATTGCTCGCCAAGATCCTGGTCAAGGCGGGCGATCGCAAGATGGCCTTTTCCTGGCTGACCCTCGCGCTCGCCGACACCTCGGTCATCGGCGTAACCACGAACCGCGGCTTCCTGATCTGGCTGTCGGCCCAGCCCGATGTCGTGAAGGGCAAGACCTTCACTCCGTTCATCGACGAGGCCTGGCACGCCGACGAGCGCCTGTCCGAAGCAGCGTGGACGGCGGCCGCTCACGCTCTCGCCCACGCGCTGCGCCAGTCGGCTGGGCCGATCGCCGGATTCCGGCTCAACGCCCGGCCGCGGCTGCGCGTCGCAATCGGCGCGGAGGTCAGGTCGGTGGAGGTTCCGGATGCCGTGGCGGACCTGGTCTGGGAGCCCACCGGGCGTGGCACGGTGATGCTCGATTTGGACGGCCAGGCCATCGAGGCCCGCCTGGCGCCGGCGCCCACCGTGGAGGCGGCAGTTCGCCTGGCCAGCCACGCCGGCGCCGCCGCGCAGTCGATCGCCGCGCCCATGCCGGGCAACGTGCTGGCGGTGCGCGTCGCTGAAGGTGACGCGGTCGAAGCGGGCCAGGTGCTCGTCGTGCTCGAGGCGATGAAGATGGAGAACAACGTGCCCGCCCCGGCGGCCGGCGTGGTGGCCCGGGTCCTTGTCGCGCCCGGACAGCAGGTCCAGCGCGCCGAGACCCTCGTCGAGCTGGCCTAGATTCCTCTGGCTAGGAAAGAACCGTCAGGGAGAGGCCACTGACGCGCTCGAAGTCCCTGTCGAATGTCGCCAGGTGACCGCCGCAGTCGAGGGCCGCCGCAGCGATCCATATGTCGTTGGTGGACATCGGCGTTCGCGCCTGACGCAGTTGACCAAAGGTTTCACCGTAGCGCTGTGCCACGCTGCGGGTTACGTCCAGAACCGCCACGAACGGCTCATCAAGGAAGTCAGCCAGGACCCTTCTGTTATCGGCGCTGCGTTGCCCGCCTACAAACCCGGCTTCGAGCTCACCTAAGACGACAGTGGGCACAAGCACAATGACCGACGCTGCTACGAGATCGAGAACTCCGGCGTGTCCATAGCGGATCTGCGAATAGGCCGAGGTGTCCAGAACCAACCGCTCGATTCGCTCACCTCCAGAGCGCATCGTCAATCTTTCGCTGCTCAGCCAGTAGCGTCTCGAACTCCGCCAAATCGTCCGCAGACCAGCCGACATACCGCTGCAGCCTGCGTCGACGCTCATCTACCCCGGCAGCTTCAGCCAGCAGCATGTTGATCGTCGCGTTCATGCTCTGACCGCGCGCTTTGCTCAACTTGTCGAGTCGATCAACAACCTCGTCAGGCACGCCTCGAACTGTCAGTTGCTTAGTGAAGTTCCTCGGTGCAAATGAGACACCCTTGTAGCGTGTCACCCGAGGAGGGTGTACATGGCTCTGCGGT
>DAIERN010000070.1 GCA_027346765.1 Chloroflexota bacterium
GTGCCGACCAGCTGGGTGCTGTCCTGCTCGACCGTTGGTTCGCCGTAGGTCGCGGTCGCTGGATAGGCCGTGAGGCCGCGCGGTATCGCGTTCGGTTGGGCGATCGCCGCGGAAAGCGCGTCGGCCAGTCGTCCGGTCAGTGCCGCAACCGCCGCGTTGTAGTCGGCCCGGGTGACGACCTTGGCTTCGTTGCGCTCGCCACCCGACGTTGGCGAGGGGTTGTTGACGGACACGAGCTGTGAGCTGAGCGACTTGGGCGCGAGGGTGATGGTGCCCTTGTCGACATTGCCGATCGGGCCGCTGCGTACCGCGCGAACCGGCACGTTGACCGTGCCCGGCGTCGACGTGGCGAAGTCGGCGATGGGTACAACCGCGGGTTCGGTCGTGACGAACACGATCTCGTCGACCGTCGCCACGAAGGTGCCTGCCGGAACGGTCACCTCGTTGACCGTGTTCTCACTCCGGAAACGCACGATGCCGGTGGCCTTCGTTTCGCTGACCTGGACGCCGGTGGCCTGGAACGTGTCGTTGACGTGGAGCGGCACGCTGATCGCCTGCGCCGGCAGCGTCCCCGCCACCGGGTCGACCACGGCCGTGTCCGGATCGGCGACGACCGTGAAAGTCTCGAGCGTCAGCGGCGCCGTGACCGGCACGAGCGAGATCGTGGCCGTGGGCAGGAACACGTACGCGCCGTAGGCCACGCCGGCCACCAGCACCGCGATCAGACCAACGACCAACAGCGGGGCCCATGAGAAGCGCCGACCCCGGCGGCGGCGCGTGTCGGACCGCCCGGCCGCGGGCAGAACCTGGGTTTCAGTCGCGTGCATGTCCGGGGCCCGAACGGCGCCGCGTCCCTCGATCTCCGGCGCCTCAACAACGGGCATGACGCGCGTTTCGAACGAGGGTGGGTCAGACAGGCGGCTCGCGGCCCACGCCCGCGCTGGCGACCGGGCCACATCGTCGGGTTCCCTGACCTGTCTGGCACCGGTTGCGCCGGGTTCCCGCCCGAGCCGCTCAGCCAGGCGGCGATCCTGCTCCCGGAAGTTGGCCAGCGCCTGCTCGGCGGCGCCAATCGTGTCGTACGTCGGCAGTCCGGCGCTGATCGCCACCGCACGCACCGCCGGGTCGTCGCTGACCGCGGCCACGTTGAGCCTGCGCTCATTGGCTTCGCGGGCGAGCAGCTTGAAGTTGATGCGCGACGTGGCGATGCGCGAACCAGGGGGCACGATGACCACGGCCTCGCCATCGGGCAGCGCACGCAGCCGCGCGATGGCGGTCGTGATCTCGTCGTCGGGCTCTAGATAGACAGTCGTCATGGCGCCACGACCTGCTAGACCTTCATCTGGCGCAGCACGCGCCGCAGCGCTTCGTCAAGCGGCGCTTCAGCCGCGGTCATCTCGAGCGCCTGGTGGGCGAGCGCCATGGGCGGGATGTCCTGCTCGTCGACCAGCAGCCCAGTTGCGTCCTTGACCTGCGCCACTTCGTTGACGGTTATCGCCTCGATCTGGGGCGGCCGCGCGAACGGCAGCGAGCGCGTCAGCGCCGGGTCGCGCAACGCCTGGGCGATCTGCGGCAGCCGCGCCCCGCCGCCGCACAGGTAGATCCGGCCGGGCAGCATGCCCGACTTGGCGAACTCCTCGAGCACCAGCTCCACGCCGGCCTGCCATACAGCCACGTCCTCGGCGACGATCTGGGCGACCTCTGCGTGGCGCTCGACCTGCATGCCGCGCGAGAAGTCGACCTTCAGCTCCTCGGCCCGGGCGAACGGCAGCTCGAGCCGATCGGCGAGCGACTTGGTGAAAGCGCGCCCTCCCAGCGCGAACATGCGCGTACCCTCGATGCCGCCCTGGCGAACGAGTGCAACGTCCGTCGTGCCGCCCCCGACGTCGATGAACAGCGCGCCCGGCCCCTGGATCTGCTCGTCATTCATGCACCGCGCCACGGCATACGGCTCGGCCACGATCGCCACCAGCTCAAGGTCGAGCATGCCGGCCACCGTTTGCAGCGCACCCAGGTGCACCAGCGGCGCAAATGCATTGAAGATGCTGATCCGCACGTGGCGGCCGTGGAAGCCCTGCGGGTTGGTGACCTGGTAACCGTCGATCGTCGCGCCCGTGACCGCGGCGTGAACCAGCCGGATGTCTACGTTGGGCAGGCCGGTCTCCCAGGTGACCGTCCGCTCGGCCTCCTTGAGCGCCTCGCGTTGAACGCCGTCGATGAGCGCGTCGAGCTCACGCGCGGACAGCTGCTGTTCGGGCTTCTTCCGCTCTTGGCTGAGACTCGTGGTGAAGCCCTTGACGAGCTCGCCGGCAATGCCGATAACCACCTGGCTCGATCGGAAGCCGGCCATCTCCTCGGCCTCCTGGAGGGCGACCTGGCAGTTGTCGACCACAGCGGCAATGTCGGCGACGGTGCCCGACTGCATGTGCGAGAGCCCCTGCCGCTTGCGGCCGACTCCGCGCACGGTTGCCATTCCGTCGTCCGCGATCTCGAACACCAGGGCCTTGGCGAACTCGGTGCCGACGTCGAGCGCCGTGCATGCCGCGAGTCGGTCACTCCCGGAGCCCTTGAGGAAGCGGCGCCAGAAGGCCACTCGGCTAGCTCTCCCCCTTGCCGTCGCGCAACGTGGCCTCGAGCGCCTCGCGAATCGCCGTCAGCGCACTGGGCAGCCGGTCGCGCCGCGTCCCGCGGGCCTGGGCCATCTCCGGTCGGCCGCCGCCGCGGCCATCGATCAGCGGCGCTCCGTGGCCGACCAGCGCGCCCGCGCTCACGCCGCGCGTCACCAGGTCGTCGCTCACCGTGACGAAGAGCTGCGGCTCATCCGCCTCGAGCCCCAGCGCGATCACGCCGCCACCCAGTTCGGCGCGCAGCGCCTTGGCGTACGACTGGAGATCCTTCATCGATTCGAACGGCGCCGAGTAGGACAGGAAGCGCGTCCCGTCCACGGCCGCGGCTGACTTGGCCACTGCCGACGCGGGATCCGCGCCGCCATCGCGCGCCGCGGCCTGGCCGCGCCCGCCCTTTGCCTTCAGCTCGTCGATCCGCGCCGGCAGCTGCTCAACCGTCCTGGCGCCGGCGGCATGCGCGGCGGCATCGAGCAATGCGAGCCGCTCGCTGAAATAGCTGTCAGCGGCGTCGCCGGTCAGCGCCTCGATGCGGCGCATGCCGCTGCCGATCGATCGGTCGCCGGTGATCACGAATGCGCCTATCTGACCCGTGGCAGAACAGTGCGTCCCGCCGCACAGCTCGCGCGAGTAGCCATCCACGAACATGACGCGCACCTGCTCGCCGTACTTCTCATCGAAGAACGCGTCGGCACCGGCGGCCTGCGCCTCGGTCATGCTCATCAGCTCAGGGTGCACGCTGCGGTTGTCGCGCACCACGCCGCGCACCTCCGCCTCGATGCTGCTTTTCTCTTCCCCGGTCAGCGGCCGCTCGAGCGGGAAGTCGAAGCGCAGGTAGTCCGGCGTGACCAGCGAACCGGCCTGACGGGCGCGCTCGCCGACCGTGTTGCGCAAGGCCCGGTGGAGCAGGTGCGTGGCGGTGTGGTTGCGCATCGTGCGTGCTCGGCGCACCGCGTCGACTTCAGCGGTGAGCGTCTCCCCCACCGTCACGCGGCCATGCAGCAGGCCGCGATGCACGATCAAGCCGGGCACCGGACGCTGCGTGTCCGTAACGGTGAAGACAACCTCGCCCGACTCGCCCTTCAGGATGCCCTGGTCACCGACCTGGCCGCCTCCCTCCGCATAGAAGGGAGTCTGGTCGAGGACGATCTGGGCTTCGGCTTCGGTCGGCACTCGGAGCTCGACTTCAGCCTTCGCCTCCAGCTCCTGGTAGTCGGTGCCATCGCGCAGGATGGCGACCACCTTAGCCGGCGCGGAGGTGGTCTCGTAGCCCAGGAACTTCGTGCCACCAACGCGTTCGGCGACCTGACCGTAGAGCGCCTGGGTCTCGGCGTGACTGGACAGCTCCGCCTTCTTGCCGCCGCGCGAGCGCTGGCGCTGTTCGTTCAGCGCCTCCTCGAAGCCCGCGCGATCGACGCGCACGCCGTATTCCGCCGCCAGCTCGACCGTCAGGTCGATCGGGAAGCCGTAGGTGTCGTGCAGGCGGAAAGCGACGTCACCCGGCAGGACGGGTGAGTCAGGCGGCAGCAGCTCCGGGCGAACGCCGCCGACCATCCGCTCCGCGCCGGTGATCGGGATGAGCGCCTCTTCGAAATGCACCACGCCGGCGTCGAGCGTGCGCTGGAACTGGCGCTCCTCGGCGGCGATGACGCTGTGAATCTCATCGCGCCGCTCGGCCACTAACGGGTACGCGATCTCCATCGCGTCGACGACCACCCCGGACAGCTCGGCCAGGAACGGCTCCTGGCGACCAAGCAACCGGCCATGGCGCACCGCGCGACGGAGGATGCGCCGGAAGACGTAGCCGCGGCCCTCGTTCGACGGCCAGATGCCGTCGGCGACGAGGAAGGTCAGCGCGCGGATGTGGTCGGCGATGACCTGGTAGCTGAAGCGCTCCAACTCGAATTTCTCCGGGTCGTGGCCCAGGAGCGAGCGCATCTTCTCGTGGATGGGCGTGAAGATGTCGGTGTCGTAGTTGGTGTTGACGCCCTGCAGGACGCTCGCCAGGCGCTCGAAGCCCATGCCGGTGTCGACGCTCTTGAAGGGCAGCGGCACGCGCGGGCCGTCCGGCTGCTGGTCGAACTCCATGAACACCAGGTTCCAGATCTCGAGCCAGCGCGGGCAGTTCTCGTCATGGTCGGGAACGCAATGCGGCCCTTCCGACAGGTGCGCGCCGCGGTCGAAATGGATCTCGCTGCAGGGTCCGCACGGCCCGGTGTCAGCCATGCGCCAGAAGTTATGGTCGTCGCCCTTATCGACATCGCCCCAGATGGCCATGCGCTCTTGGGGCATGCCCTGCTCGCGCCAGTAGCGGCGCGCCTCTTCGTCGTCCTTGTAGGTGGTCGCGCCCAGCCGCTCGAAGGGGATCTTGTAGACGGTCGTCAGCAGCTCGATCGCCCAGGCGATCGCTTCCTTCTTGAAGTAGTCGCCGAACGACCAGTTGCCGAGCATCTCGAAGAAGGTGTGATGGCGCGTGGTCCGGCCGACCTCTTCGAAGTCGTTGTGCTTGCCCGCGACGCGCAGGCAGCGCTGGACGTCCACGGCGCGCCTGTACGAGCGCTTCTCGGCACCGGTGAGCGTCTCCTTGAACTGGACCATGCCGCTGTTGGTGAAGAGCAGCGTCTGATCGCCGGCGGGGACAAGCGATGCGCTGGGCACGACCGTATGACCGCGCTCAGCGAAGAAGTCGATGAAGCGCTGGCGGATCTCACTGGCCGGCATGAATGGAATCGCGCCCACCTCGCCGACGGTGCGTTCGGGCATGGCTAAAGAGTAGGCGAAACGGCCTTTCCGAACGGCCAGCACGTGCCACCGCCACGGGCGGCCCCTCCCGATCTTCCGGGACGTCAAACGTCCCGATAAGTCGCGGATAAGCGCCGCTGCTCAATCTGTGGGCGTGGCAACCCGTGAAACTCGAAAGCAACGAGGGCGGCGTCGCGGTGACGAGCTAGTCCGAACAGTCGTCACTGAGCTGCGTCACGAGCGGCAGGCCGCCAATCTCAGTCAGCGGGCCGTGGCGGCACAGCTCGGCTGGCACCAATCGGCGCTGAATCGGCTCGAGCGGTTCGACGTCCAAACCGTGCCGCTCATCCGGCTCGTTGAGATCGCGTCCGTTCTTGGACTGGACGTCAGCGTCCGTCTTCACCGGGTCGGCGACCCGATCCACGACGTGGCTTCCCAGGCGCTGATCGGCAGATTCCTTCGGGCTGTGTCGTCCAGTTATCGCGTGATCCGCGAGGCGCTTCTCCCGTCCGGTGGCCAGCGCTCATGGGACGTGCTGCTGCGACTTGGAGCCGTTCTGGTGGGCGTCGAGCTCGTGACGCGCGTGCGTGACCTGCAGGCCTTGGTTCGGCTCATAAGGCTGCGCGAGCGAGACGGTGGTGTCGACCATGTCCTCCTCGTCCTTTCCAACAGTGCCCACAACCGGGCGATGCTGGGGCAGCTGCTCGAGGCCCTCGGATCCCGCTTCACTACATCGGCGCGACAGATCCTCGACGACCTGCGGGCTGGCCGGCCGGTGCCAGGGTCGGGCGTCCTGCTGATGTAGGCACGCCCTCCGGACGTTTGACGACACAGGATGATCAATGCGGGCCTGCTGTCCAAAGTCTGTCGCTCGGGGGCGCGGCGTAAGATGGCGGCTCGATGTCGGTCGACTCGGTCGGGCTCGATTGCCCACGCTGTGGAGCCGCAGCACCGGCGGATGCGAAATTCTGCATGAGCTGCGGTCAGTCACTCGCGCCCGCGGGCGACGAGGCGAGTGCGGCTGCCCGCCAGACTCGAATCGCCGCCAATGCGCCGGCGCCGCTGGTCGAGAAGATGCGCGCCGCCAAGCTGACCGGCGAGCGCAAGGTGGTCACCGCGCTGTTCGCGGACGTGGTCGGCTCGACCACCCTGGCCGAGTCGATGGACGCCGAGGACTGGACGCAGATCATCAACGAGGCGTTTGACCTGATGTCCAAGGCGATCTTCCGCTACGAGGGAACGATCGCGCAGCTCCAGGGTGACGCGCTGCTCGCGTTCTTTGGCGCGCCGGTGGCGCATGAGGATGACCCGGAGCGCGCCGTCCGGGCGGCGCTCGACATGGTCGAGTCGATCAGCGAGTACGCCGCGCAGCTCAAGCGGACGCACGGCATCGACTTCCGCATCCGCGCCGGCATCAACACCGGGCCGGTCATCGTCGGCAACGTGGGCTCTGACCTGCGCTACGAGTACACAGCGCTGGGCGACGCGGTCAACGTCGCGGCGCGGGTCCAGACGGCCGCGCAGCCGGGTGACGTGCTGATCAGCGCCATGACCCAGCGCTTCGTCATGGCGACCTTCGACTTCCAGGACCTGGGCGGTGTGCAGGTGAAGGGAAAGTCGGAGCCGGTCCATCTCTACAAGGTGGTCGGTCTCCAGGCGCAGCCCGGCCGGAAGCGCGGCCTGGAAGCGGTCGGCCTATCGAGCCCGCTCGTCGGCCGGAACGCGGAGCTGACCACGCTGACCGATCTCTTCGCCGTTGCGCGCGCCGGCCGCGGTCGGCTCGCGGTGATCCTGGGCGAGCCCGGCCTGGGCAAGTCCCGACTCTTGGCTGAGCTGAAGGCGGCGATC
>DAIERN010000071.1 GCA_027346765.1 Chloroflexota bacterium
GCTGGGCTACGGTCGCACGGCGGCCGGCCACGTCGGCGGCCATGTCACCGAGGCCGCCACCGCTGCCGTGGTGGAGCCCGTGGGAACGGATGTCTATCGCTTGCGCCTTAGCACGGCCCCCTGGTTCGCGTCCGGCGCAACGCCGTAGCGGCTGCCGTCGGCAACGCTCGAGGAGTCGGCGGCAATGATGCCCGCGACGTGCGTCCCGTGGCCGCCACCGATGTCAGTGTTGTTGTACGGGCCTTGGTCGACCGGCACGATGATCGTGTTGTCGGCGTTGTCGCGGCCGTTGACGTACTCCGCGCTGGCGAGCGTCACGTTGTGGGTCACGTGGTCAGCTAGGTCAGGGTGCGTCGCGTCACAACCAGAGTCGACCACGGCCACGGTCACGCCCTTGCCGGTGAACCCCGCCGCGCGCACCGCTGCGCCGCCCATCGCGTTCGACGATGCGGTGTCGAGCAGCTCAATCTGATCGTCGGGATAGACATCGAGGGCGACGCCGCTGGTAACGGCACGCTTCATGGCGCTGACTGGTCCCTTGACCAGGGCGAGCGGCGTCTTGTGCATGGCCTGGACGGTCAGGCCCAGGCTCGAGAGAGCGCTCACCTGGCTCGACGAAGGCACGGCGGAGAACTTGGCGATGCCGCGCGTCGAGGCGGCAAGCGACTTGACAGCCAGGATCTGCGACAGGCCGGTCGGCATAGCCGCCGTGGCGGTCGCCGCGCTGGGGATGATCGCGCTGATGAGCAGCGCCACCGCGAGAGCGATCGCGCCCACCGGGCGTGAGCTCAGACGGGGCAGACGGGTTTGGGGGCGCATCGTGCTCCTCTCCAGTTAGCTCGTTTGACTAGATTTGCCGCCACCCTCACTCGTGGTGGTTGCGCTGAATAGTGCGCCACCACGGTGCAGGGTGTCAATGCTTGCCACGCGCCCCTCCGCGCTTTGTTATGACTTTGACACCACACACAGTTGTGGCATGCGCTATTGTGCCGCCCGTGGCGACACCACGAGCAGTGGTATCTCGCCTGTGAACCGTCCTAATAGGCGAAGGAGAAACACCAGATGCGGTCACGCCTTCAGCTGGCTTGCACGAGCCTGATCGTTGCGCTGCTCCTGGTGGGCGGCGCGGTTCAAACTGCGTCGGCCACGGTCAGCGCCGAGATCGCGCCCGAAGTGCGCACGTTCCTGAGCGCGGCGAGCTCCTCGGCCAAGCTGCCGGTCATCGTCTCGTTCAAGAGCGCGACCGGTGTGCGGAAGCTCAGCGGCATGCTGGGCAACGTCGAGCGCCTCAAGAGCGCTCCCATTGCGTTCGCGAAGCTGTCACCGGCCCAGATCCGGACGGTGGCGTCCTGGTCGGCCACGCGCAGCGTCTTTGGCAATCGCACCTACAAGCTGCTCGACGACGTCGCCAACCGCGAGATCCACGCTGACAAGGTCCAGTCGGGCTATCGCCTCAAGCAGCCTTACAACGGGGCCGGCGTTGGCGTCGCGGTCGTCGACTCAGGCATCGACGCGACACACCCCGACCTGCCGCTGGGCACCAAGGTCAGGAAGAGCTTCTACGTGCTGGGCGATCCCCTGTCAGGCGACGAGCCCACGCAGTACGTCGAGGGCAATCCCGATACCGACACGGAAATCGGCCACGGCACGCACGTCGCGGGCACGATCGCCGGCACCGGCGCCGCCAGCGGCGGCAAGTGGGTCGGCGTCGCCCCTGGTGCGGACATCTACATGTTCCGCGCCGGCGCCGGCATCAATATCTTCTCGTGGTGGGCGGTCCGCGCCTTTGACTGGGTCATTCAGAACAGCAAGACCTACAACATCCGCGTCATCTCGAACAGCTGGGGCGGCGGCGACGGCGCCGATTACGACCCCAATGACCCGGTCAACATCATGTCCAAGTCCGCCTACGACCACAACATCGTGATCGTGTTCGCGGCCGGCAACAGCGGCGGGCCGAACATGCTTGGCTCCAACTCGGTCTCGCCCTACGTCGTCTGCGTGGGCGCGGTCGACAAGTCTGGCGCCAAGGCGTCGTTCTCATCGACCGGCCGACCGGGCGGCGACATGGTGCGCGATGCGAACGGCCTCTATCGACCGACGGTCGTCGCCCCCGGCGTCGACATCATTGCCCCGCACTCGATCACCGGTGCCGAGATGGCGACGGGCATTGACACCACGAACCCCTACTACACCCATTCCGATGGCACGAGCATGGCCACGCCGCACGTCGCCGGCGTTGTCGCGCTGATGCTTCAGGCTCGCCCCAAGCTCACGGCGCAGAACGTCATCGACATCCTCGAAGGCACGGCCACGAACATGCCCAACTACGAGCGCTGGCAGGTTGGCGCGGGACTGGTGAACGCCTACGACGCGGTCAAGGCCGCGATCAGGGGCCAGGTCAAGTTCCCGCCGTCGACCAAGGGCAAGACGCCGCAGTACAAGCAGCTGGCCAGCCAGGACTGGACCGGCCAGGTGCTGCCTGCGGGTTATGTCGCCGAGGATCAGACTGGCGCGCTCGCGTCCGACACACAGGTCATGGTGGCCAAGGGCACGAGTGCCCTGTATGCCGAGATCGAGTGGGCCAGCGCCAACGAAAGCGTGTACCTGCAGCTGCTCGATCCGTCGGGCAAGATCGTGGAAGAGTCGGCCGGTTTGACCGACATCGGCTTCGTCAACTTCCGGTCCGTCGTGACCACCAACCCAGTCGTAGGAACCTGGACCGTGCGGGCGATCGGCCGGATCAACACCGTGACCGACTACCGCGGCTACTGGGGCACGTACGTGCTGACCAGCAAGTACAAGACCCCCAGCACCACCGGCCTGGTGACGAAGACAACGGCCTACAACGGCACCGTGGGTCCATCGGCCGACGCGGTGTACGACTCGCAGTACGTCACGTTCACCGTCCCAACAGGCGCGACCGCTGTTGCGGCGACGCTCGACTGGGCCGACGCGAACGATGACATGGACCTCTACCTGTACGACGCCACCGGCCGGCTCGTGAAGAGCTCGACCAACGGCGACGTGCCGCACGAGGAGGTGTCAGTCAGCGGCGGGACCGATCCCATGATGCCCAACGCCGGGCTGCCGGCGGGCACGTGGAAGCTGGAGATCCGCGGCTGGCTCATCCCGGGCACGGAAGACTTCACCGGCACGTACTCGGTCACCGCGCCCAAGTAACCCTCGCAAATTCCCCTGGGGATCACCAAGGCCGGCGTCCGCAAGGGCGCCGGCCTTATTTTGTCGAGGCGCGCTGTCTGGCCTGCTCACCAGGGCAGCACGACCGCCAGCACGCCCACCGCGAGCCCGATCGCGCCCGACGCAGCGAAGATCTGCAGCGCCCGGCGCCGGTCGCGCGCCCGCGCCTGACCGTCGCTGACGCGCGTGACGTCGCGCCGCGCGCCGAAGTTGAAGACGCCCAGCGCTCCGAACGCCGCGCAGAAGTGCAGATACGCCTGCAGGTACCCCACCGCGGAAGCGCCGGCGGGGAGCGCCAGCAGGATCCGCGTCCAGTGCGGCGCCCCGGCCCACAGCAGCGCCACGAGCAGCACGACCGTGACCGCCAAACCCAGGTGTCCCCAGCGCCGCCGGTAGGCGATCTCGGCCGGACCGATGTTGCAGACGCCGGGCTCGTAGCCGTCGCGCGCCGGTTGCACGCCGATGAAGCTGGCCATGCGGCCATTGTGGTGCGCAGCGCCGGAAAGCGCTCGCTGCGGACCCGCCGCTAGTAGTAGTCGGAGCAGGACAGGAAGTAGCCGCAGGTGCAGATGAGCTTGCACTTGCGCTCAATCATCCGCGCGCCGCAGTTCGCGCACGTCTGTATCACGAGCGCCCGGTCCCAGTCGGCCAATTCGGGCCCCGACTGCCCGTTCTCAGCCTGATCAACATCGGTGATCTCAATCGCGCGAACGTCCATCAGGCGCAGCCTAGCAAGAGGTCCTGCGGCAGGTTAGCCAACGACGCGAGGCCGCGCCGGTCGGAGTGGGCTACTCCCTTCTGAGCAGCGCGACGCCCAAGCAGGCGGGGCAGGCGGCGTCTGCCCACGCGTTGAAAGTGGAACCCACATTGGTGGCTGCCGCGGCTTCGCGACGGCGGCGCAGGATGATCCAGCCAATTGCGCCGGCCACCGCCAGCACCAGCACGCCGCCCGCGATCAGGGCAAGGCCGTAACGCTCGACGAGGGCCACGGCCGGGACGCCGACGGCGAACCCCAGCAGGAAGTGCAGCCCGACGAACAGCGTGTTGCCGACCACGAGGCCGGGCGCGAAGTCACGCATGGGCAAAGCGGCCACGCCGCTCGCCGCGATCGCCGGAACGCGCACGCCAGGCGTCGCGCGAGCAATGGCCACTCCGCGGGCACCGCTACGGCGCAACCGGTCGGCCAACGCGTCGATGCGCGTCGCCGGCACGCCGAAGCGCGTCAGCAGTGCAATGAGCGGCCGACGCAGCGCGCCGCGCGCGAGCGTGAACTGGATGCCGCCGCCGATGTAGCCAGCGACGAGGATGATCACCAATACCGCTAGCGCACCAACCGAGTGGCCGGCACTGGCGACCCCGGCACCGATTACCAGCAGGTCGCCTGGAATCGGTATGGGTACGCCTGCTTCCTTTACAAGGAGCAGGCCCGCCAAGCTGAGCGCCGCGAACAGATCCATGGCACTGAAAGATACGAGTGCTGACCGCTCGCAGATCAGTGAATGCGCTAGTTGCCGCCCATGGAATCCGGGTCGACTGGCGACATCAGAGTACGGCTCTTTCACGACGATCGCGCCGCCTCGCCCGGCCGACATGAAAACGCGCCACTCGAGATTTGACTCTCGAGCGACGCAGGCGAAGTGTCGCGCGGTCGTTTGCGTCACACCATCGCATGAGGCGCTTGGTTCGTTGCGCCGGCATTACAGGCTAGTCGCCGCTGCCGTCGCCGCCTGAGTCGCCAGAGCCGCCGCCGCTCGAATCACCACTGTCCTCTTGGCTACCATCGCTCCCGCTCTGGCCATCCTGGGGTCCATCGGTTGGCTCGGGTGTCTCCGTGGCCTGTGGCATTTCGGTCGGCTCAGGTGCGTCGGTCGGCTCAGGTGCGTCGGTTGGCTCGGGCGCGTCGGTTGGCTCGGGCGAGGCTGAGTCGCCGCTACCGGGCCCGGAGCTGTCGTCGCCACCGGCATTGGTGCCGTCACTGCCCGCGCTGTTGCCATCGTCCTGGCCGCCGTCCCCCGGTGTGGCCGTGGGCCCCGGTCCATCATGGGAGCCGCCGCTGTCGTCACCTGGGTCGTCGTCGCCCGGGTTGTCGTTGCCGGGCGTTTCGTCGGGGTGGCTGGCTGTCGGTCCGGGTGTGGCCGGCTGGTCCCCCTGCGTGTAATTGGTATCCGGTGTGCCGATCGGAACGACAGGCACGCCGTGGACGCCGTTGTCTGCGTCATCCCCAGGCGGCAGATCGGGGTTGGTCGTCGTCGCCAGTGGCCGCGGCCCGTCGATGATCGTGCGCACGACGACCGTCGCGCCGGCAGCGGCAAGGACAGTGCTGATCGCCAGGAGCAGCAGCAGCACCGCGAGCAGTGCCGCATTGCGCAGCCGCGCCCCGGTGCGAACCAGGATCGTGCGCGAAGTCGTGAGATGCCACGCGGTCCATACCGCGCCGCCGGCCAGTCCGAGGTCGCGCGTCCCGAGGGCGGCACGCAGCGCCCGTGCCGGAGTGGGCAGCGGCTCGGCCGCGACGCGCGCCATGACGGCGTCGGCGAACAGGCGATCGTCGAAGAAAGCGGCGGTCATGCGAGCGGCCTCAGATCGCCCTGGTCGCGCAGCTTCGCGAGGGCGCGGTGCAGGCGTGATTTGACCGTGCCCAGCGGCACTTTCGTTTCGACGGCGATGCGCTCAAGCGGCATGTCCTGGAAGAAGCGCAGAGCGACGACCTGACGCTGGTCCGCGGGGAGTGACTCGACGGCGCTGCGCAATCGCTCCGACTGCTCCACGTCCATGAGGTGCTCGAGCGGGTCAGCTCGGTCGTCGCGCATGACGTCCACGATCGTTTCGATGTCTGCCGTCGCGCGCTGTCCGGCGCTGGCCGCGCGGGCAACGGCGGTGCGCCGCGCGATGCGTCCCACCCATGCCCCAAATGTGCCGTCGCCGCGGTAGCCCGCCAGAGAGCGGAACGCCTGGACGAACGCGTCCTGGGCTGCGTCCTGAGCTTCATCGGGGTCGCCCAGCACCTTCAGGCACACGCCTATCACGGAGCGCGATTCGCGCTCCACCAGCAGCCGGTAGACCTCGCGGTCGCCGGCCAACACGGCGTCGACGAGTGCTCGGTCGTGCGCGATGGGAGATGTCACTGAGCTGTGCGCCTACCTCACCCGTTATGGAATTGGACGATGCTGGTCGCCTGTGACGATCACAGCAATCACCACCATTAGCTGTGCTCCCGGCTGAAAGTCCCAGCGCCCGGCAGTCGCGGACTTGTCGATCCATACGGTAGGCCATCCGGCCGAGGATTTCAGGCATCGGAGCCACCCACTCATGGCCGGGCGGGGCCGGCCCCACGGACCGGCCCGCCCCAACCAATGCAGGGAGTTAGTACCTGGGGTCAGGCTGCGATGGCGTCGCCGCCGTCGCTCCCGCCCTGCTCATCGTCGGACGGGCAACCCGGGGTCGACTCATCCTGATCGCCCTCGGTCGCATCGTCTTCGCCATCGCCGTTGGAGTCCTCGTCGACGTCGTCATTCTGGCCGTCGTTGTCGGAGTCCTGATCGTCGATGTCAGAGCCCTCGTTCTGCTCGTCGATGTTGTCGACGCCGTCACTGTCGCTGTCCTCGAGGCCATCGCCGACACCGTTGTTGTTCGAGTCCGCGTCCCGTGGGTTGAGGGTGTGCGATGACTCGACTTCGGTCTCGTTCGACAGGCCGTCGCAGTCCTGGTCGGCATTGCCGTCCTCGACGCCGTCGTTGTTCGTGTCAGAGTCCTCTGGGTTAGTGTGCGATTCGAACTCGCCCTGATCGTCCAGGCCGTCTACTCCGGCGATGACCTGAGCGCAGGCGAGCGGCTCCTGGCCCCGCTCCGCGGCTTCAAGCCGGCGATCGACCTGATCGCGCCGCGCCCCTACGCCGAGGCCTACATGATGCTCACGCCGCC
>DAIERN010000072.1 GCA_027346765.1 Chloroflexota bacterium
CCTCTCCGTACCGCATGAAGAACACGGGGGCATCCTTAACGAGCAGCTCCTCGGCCTGGTGGTAGAAGGGCAACGCCGCGTCGTAGTTAGCAGCCTGGGCGCCCTGGTTGAGCAGAGCGTCGTAGTCAGGGTTGCAGTAATGCGAGTTGTTGTTGCCAGCGCCGCAGGCGAACAGGTCGCGGTTCTGGTTGTCCGGGTGCGGGAAGTCCGCGCCCCAACCGTTGCGCGCGATGGTGTAGACGTTGCCCGCACGCCGCTCGGTCCGGTAGGTGCCGAAGTCGGTGCAGCGGATGTCCATCTGCTCGCCAGTGAAGCCGAGAGCCGTGCGCCACGCCTGGGCCATGTACAGCACGCGCTGGTCGTGACCAGCGTCGCAGTTGTAGCCGAAGCGCATGGGGCTGAGCATCTTCGCCCAGGCCATGGTGCGCTGGCACGTGTCATCACACGTGTCAGACGCCGGCAGAATGCTGGCCGGATCAGGCTCCGCCACGCCGAGCTCGCCCAGAGCGGTGGCCAGGCTGGCCTGCGCCGCGGCGATATCAAACGGGAACGGAGTGTTGTCGGCCGTGACTGTCGGGAAGCCCGGGATGCCAGGCATCGTCGGGCTGTACGCCGCCACGCCGATACCGGCGAAGGTGACGTTGATCAGCTGGGTCTTGTCGATGGCCTGGGTCAGGGCCTGGCGGAAGGCCAGGTTCTGAGTCGGCGCGCCGCCCTTGATGTTGCCTGCGGAGACCGCATCGTTAGGCGGGCACAGGTCCTTGGTCGGGCAATTCGCGAAGTCCCAGTACTCGATCGACAGCGTGCTGCTGCGGTTGATCATCGTCTGGTAGTCAGCGGTGTTCAGCACGCGCTGGACGTCGCTGGACGGGACGCCGACTTCGTCGAGGTCACCGCGCTCCCAGGCGGCAACGGCCGCGGCGGGATCGCCACCAATCGAGATTTCAATGCGCTGCAGCTTGGGCTGTTCGCCGTACCAGTTGGGGTTCGGCGTAAGCACCATCTTGCTGTTGTGCGTCCACTCGGACAGAACGAACGGGCCCGAGGAAACGATGTCAGAAGCCTCAGCCCAGCTGGTCTCGCTCGCCGGCACGGGCGTAAGCAGCCACATGGCGGTGATGTCGGCCCAGTAGGACGTCGGGTTGACGAGCTGGAAGATGACCGTGTGATCGTCCGGCGCGGTGACGCCGAGCTGATCGAGGAGGCCGTTCACCGTTGCATCGTCGAACGTACAAGCCGCAGGATCGGCGTCGCAAGCTGCCACGTCCGTGTAGGGCGCGCGCTTGTCAGTGCTGCAACCGAAGTCGGCGCCCAGGAGGGCATCGGCACCGGCGATGTAGCACGCCTCATAGCCATAGTCGAAAGCGTTGCGCGGGTCAGCCAGAGCGCGCGCGGCGCGAACAATGTCGCCCGCGACGATCGGCGTGCCGTCGCTGTACTTCGCATCAGGGCGGAGGGTGTACGTATAGGTCAGGCCGTCAGGGCTGACGGTCGGCAGGTCCGTCGCCAGGGACGGGACCAGATTGCCCTGGCCATCGCGATAGAGCAGACCGCGCTGAATGCCGCCGATGATCGAGATCTCGTCTGATCCCGATGCCGCCTGCGGCCGCAGTGAGCGGACGTCAGTCGAGCAGCAGTAGATGCGGAAGACCTGCTGATCAGGTGGGGCATCGCCGGTTTGGACGGCGGTCGGGGTGGGCTCGCCGGTCGTTGCGCTTGGAAGCGCGCCGGTACCGGTCGGGCCGGGTGTCTGGGATGCGCTTGACGTGCCGCCCGGCGTTGGCGTCGCTTGGCCGGTTGGCTGGGTCGTGGGTGTGGTGCCGCCACCACAGGCGACGACCAGCAGAACAAGCAAAGCCGGGAAAGCCAGGCTTCGCCGAGTCCGAAGACTCATCGGCGTCATTCCTCCTCTTTTGCGAATCCGGACCGCCGTTTTCGACGGCCTCTATCGCGTTGACTGCTCCACCGGCGCCTGCGTAAGCGCGCATGCGCGTACGTCTCCCAACGCCAATAGGGCGCGTCGATTATAGGTCGGGCCGAAATCGCGCTGTCAACAAGTTGCGCGTTCTTAAGTTACTGCGGGAGTCACTGCGGGCAGGGTGCCTGGGCGCCGGTCATGGGCCGCCAGCGCAGATCGGGCTGGCGCGCGGCGGTGGCCTCATCGAGCCGGCGCACCGGCGAGTCGTGCGGCGCCGACTTGAGCAGCTCCGGGTCGGAGTGCGCCTCTGCCGCGATCTCGATCAGCGCGTCGGCAAATGCGTCGAGCGTCTCGACCGATTCAGTCTCGGTCGGCTCGACCAGCATGCACTCCTCCACCGTGAGCGGGAAATAGATCGTGGGTGGATGGAAGCCCTTGTCGATGATGCGCTTGGCGATGTCGAGCATGCGCACGCCGGTCTGCGCCTTGAGGCGCGCGGCGCTGGCCACGAACTCGTGCTTGCTGACCTGGGCAAAGGGCATGTCATAGGTGTCGGCCAGGCGGTGGCGCAGGTAGTTCGCGGCCAGGACCGCGTCCTCGCTGACCTGTTCCAGCCCTGCCCCGCCGTGGGCAAGCATGTAGGCATAGGCGCGAACGAGCACGCCGGCGCTGCCCTGGTAGGAGCGGACGCGGCCAATGGAGGTGGGCCGCTCCCCGCGGTGCTCGAGGCGGAACGAGTCGCCCTCGCGCTGCACGCGCGGCCACGGCAGGTACGGCAGCAGCTTGTCGTTGACCGCGACCGGTCCGGCGCCCGGGCCACCGCCGCCGTGCGGTGTCGAGAACGTCTTGTGGGTGTTGAAGTGCATGACGTCGAAACCGGCCGCCCCGGGCCGGAACTTGCCCAGGACCGCGTTCATGTTGGCGCCGTCCATGTAGGCCAGCGCGCCCGCGCCGTGGACCGCGTCGAGCAGCTCCACGATCTGGCGCTCGAACAGGCCCAGGGTCGAGGGATTGGTCAGCATCACCGCCGCCGTCTGCGGACCAAGCGCGGCGCGCAGCGCGGCGAGGTCAACCTGGCCCTCCGCGGTCGACTTCACGGTGACCGTCTTGAAGCCGGCCATGGAGGCCGTCGCGGGATTGGTGCCGTGCGAGGAATCGGGCACGATCACCTCGTTACGAGCGTGATCGCCGCGCGCCCGGTGATAGGCGCGGATCATCAGGATGCCGGTCAGCTCGCCATGCGCGCCGGCGGCCGGCTGGAGGGTGACCGCCTTCATGCCGCTGATCGCCATGAGCCACTGCTCCAGGTCCCACATCAGCTCGAGCGTGCCCTGCGCCGCCGCGCTTGGCGCGAGCGGGTGGAGTGCCGCGAAACCTGGCAGCCGCGCGGCCCACTCGTTGATCTTGGGGTTGTACTTCATCGTGCACGAGCCCAGCGGGTAGAAGCCGGTGTCAACGCTGTAGTTGAGTTGCGACAGGTTTACGAAGTGGCGGATGACCTCGGGCTCGTTCAGCTCGGGCAGGGCGAGCGGCGCGGCGCGGCGCTGATCGGACGGGATGCGCGTCAGCGCGTCGGCCGGCGGGTGCGGCACCTTGGTCGTCGCGCGGCCCGGCCGCGAGAGCTCATCGAGCGTTGGCTGCAGCCCAGGCCCGACCACGTGGCGCGGACCGAGTACTTCCACTGCCTGCGTTTCTGGGCGGTCGATCGTGGCGGTCACGCGACCACCTCGCGCAGCGCGCTCGCGAAGCGGGTGATGTCATCACTGGTCGTGACCTCGGTCGCGCACACCAGCAGCGCGTCTGCCAGCGCCGGATCATCGGGATACCAGTCGGCCAACGGCAGGCCAGCGAGGACGCCCTTGTCGAGCAGCGCGGCGTGGACCGTCCGCGCGTCAGGTACGCGCACCGCGAACTCATTGAGGTACGCGCCAGTGTGGATGCGCGGCGCACCGGCGGCGCCCAGCGCCTGCTCCAGCTCATACGCCCGGGCGGCGCCACCTGCCGCGACATCGCGCAGGCCGTGCGGGCCGAGCGTCGCCACGTAAACCGTCGCCGCGAGGGCGCACAGCGCCTGGTTGGTGCAGATGTTGCTGGCCGCCTTGTCGCGCCTGATGTCCTGTTCGCGCGCGCGGAGTGTCATCACGAACGCGCGCCGGCCATCGAGATCGGTCGTCCGGCCGACCAGCCGACCCGGCACCTGGCGAACCAGGTCCGACCGAGCCGCCAGCAGCCCCAGATACGGACCGCCGTACTGCAGGCTTATGCCCAGTGGCTGGCCCTCGCCCACCGCGATGTCGGCACCGTAGTCACCTGGCGCGGCCAGCACCGCGAGCGAGACGGGTTCGACGACAGCAACGAACAGCGCGCCGGCGGCGTGCGCCAGCCGCGCCGCGTCGACCATGGGCTCGAGGATGCCGAAGGCATTGGGCTGGCCCATGAGCACGCCCGCGACCGGGTGGTCGGCATCGGCCAGCGCCTGCTCCAGGGCGGCCAGGTCGGTCGTGCCTTCCAGGGTGGTCGGCAGCTCTTCGAGCGCCAGGGTGCCGCCCTCGAAATAGGTCCGCGTCGTGTCGACGAAGTGGCGATGGACCGCGCGGCTGACAAGGACGCGCTCGCGCCTGGTATGGCGCACGGTCATCAAGGCCGCCTCTGCCGTGGCCGCGCCGCCGTCGTAGTGCGACGCCGAAACGACGTCGAGCCCGGTCAGCTGGGCGATCAGCGACTGGTATTCGTAGATCGTCTGGAGCGTGCCCTGGCTGATCTCCGGCTGGTACGGCGTGTAGGCGGTGTAGAACTCGCCGCGCGAAAGGATCTGATCGACGGTTGCCGGGATGTGGTGGCGATACGCGCCGGCGCCAAGAAAGCTCGTCAGGCCAACCTGGTTGCGCGCCGCGAGGGTCTCCAGCTTGCGGGCGAGGGACAGCTCGTCGAGCCCGTCGGGCAGGTCGAGCCCGTTCGCGCGGACTGCGGCGGGAATGTCCGCGAACAGACCGTCGATCGAATCGAGGCCAAGGGCGGTGAGCATCCGCTCGCGATCGCCCGCGGTGTTAGGTCCGTACCCGAAGCTGCTCATATGTATCTAAAGGCGCTGGCTCAGGCGGCCTCGATCAGCGCCTTGTAAGCGGCCGCATCCATGAGCCCGTCCGTGCCGCCGGCGCCGGTCGCGAGCTTGATGCGGATCATCCAACCCTCGCCGTACGGGTCGCTGTTGACGAGTTCAGGCTTGTCGTGCAGCGCCTCGTTGACGGCGATGATCTCGCCTGCCGCGGGCGAGTACAGATCCGACGCGGTCTTGACCGATTCGATCACGCCGAAAGACTGCGCTGGCTCGAAGTGCGCTCCCACCGCCGGCATCTCGACGAAGACGATGTCGCCCAGCTCTGTCGCGGCGTACGCGGTGATGCCGACGACCGCCTCATCGCCTTCGACGCGCAGCCACTCGTGGTCCTGGGTATAGAGGAGTCCGTCGGGTACCTGCACGCTGCTTAGCTCCGCTTGTAGAAGGGCAATGGGACGACTTCGGCTTCTGCCTGAGTCGTGCGGACGGTGACTTCAACCATGGTACCCACAGTCGCATCGGCGGGCGGGAGGTAGCCCATGGCGATGGGCACGCCCAGCGTTGGCGAGGGCGCGCCACTGGTGACCACGCCGGTCGCTCCCGGGTCGTTGGGCACGGACAAGGGATAGCCGTGGCGGGCAATGGAGCGGCCGCGCATCTGGAGTCCCACGAGCATCTTGGCCGGGCCGCTGGCGGCGACCTTCTCGAGCGCCGCGCGGCCGACGAAGTCGTTCGGCTTGTCAAGTTTCACGACCCGACCAAGGCCCGCCTCGTAGGGATTTGTCTCGCGGTCCAGCTCATTGCCGTAGAGCGGCATGCCCGCCTCCAGCCGCAGCGTGTCGCGCGCGCCCAGGCCGCACGGCATGATGCCGAACGGCTCGCCGGCCTTGAGCAGCGCGTCCCAAATGGGAGCGGCGAGGTCCCAGTCGACGAACAGCTCGAAGCCGTCCTCGCCGGTGTAGCCGGTGCGGGCGAGCAGCGCGGGCTGGCCGCAGGCGTGGCCGGCGGCGATGGCGTAGTACTTGAGCGACGCGAGATCCACGTCGGTCAGCGGCTGGAGGAGCTGCGCGGCTTTTGGTCCCTGGACCGCAACCAGGCTCGTGCGCAGCGACGCATCATCAAGGGCCGCATCGTGACCCTGCAGCCGCTCGCCCAGGGCGGCCGCGACCACTTCGCGGTTGGACGCGTTGGGCACAACCATGAAGCGCTCCGGGGCCACGCGGTACACGATGAGGTCGTCGATGATCCCGCCGTCGTCGGCGCAGATCATCGAGTAGTGGGCGCGACCTTCAGCGAGGCGGGTGGGATCGCTGACGACAGAGGCTGCAAGGCCGGTGCCTGCGCCCGCGCCGCTGACCCAGACCTCGCCCATGTGCGACAGGTCGAACAGGCCGACCCGCTCGCGCACCGCCTTGTGCTCCTCGAGGATGCCCGAGTACGACACCGGCATCTCCCAACCGGCGAAGTCGATCAGCCGCGCGCCCAGCTCACGGTGGCGCTCGACCAGCGCGGTCTGGCGCATCACTGCCCCACCATGGGCAGTGCCTCTTCGACGATCTGGCGCTCCGTCTGGAAGCTCATCAGCCGGCGCGCCTCATCGATGGGCATCCAGCGCACCTCGTCGAATTCGTGGTCGTGGCCATCAAGGCTGCCACCGACCGGCTCCATCAGGAAGTAGTGCACGGTCTTGTGGATGCGCTGGCCGTCCTGGGTGAAGAAGTACTCGATCGCGCCCACCGGAGCGACGATGCGCACATCAAGGCCCGTCTCCTCAGCAACCTCGCGCAGCGCGGTTTCATCCGTGCTCTCACCGTTGTTCGGGGTGCCCTTGGGCAGCGCCCAGGTGGTCGAGCTGCGGCTGTTCGAGCGCTTGCGCTTGCCCAGGCAGATCTCGATGGTGCCCTCGTTGTCGCGCAAGAGAATCCCGCCGCACGAGGTCGCGCGGACGGTTCGCCCGCCGCGTGCTTCTTGGCGCGGTGACGGCTCTTTCAGCCGCGCCACGGCGCGGCGCTGCGCGGCCGCGGCCGGCGCGAACCGCTGGGGCATGAAGGACCCGGACGGCAAGCTCTTCATCCAGGAGATCATCCAGGTGGCCCAGCGCAAGGGAGGCGGCTGGGTGGACTACAAGTTCCCCAATCCCGC
>DAIERN010000073.1 GCA_027346765.1 Chloroflexota bacterium
CCGCGAGGAGCGGCCCGACCTGGATGCGATCTACATGACCGCGGTCCAGGCGATGACCGGCCAGGGGGGCTGGCCGATGAGCGTCTTTCTCACCCCTGAGGGAAGGCCGTTCTACGGCGGCACGTATTTCCCGTCGTCGCGCGGTCGCGGGATGCCGGCATTCGGGGATGTACTGGAGGCGGTCGGAGGAGCCTGGCGCGACCGCCGCGACGAGATCGAACAGTCAGGCAGCGCCCTCGCCCAGGCGATTGCCGAGGAGAGCCGCCACGCGGCGCGCGGTGGGGACACGGCGGCCGCGGCGCTGGACGGCGCCGTGCTCGACCAGGCGCTCGCGGAGGTCGAGCGCGGCTTCGACGCCCGCACCGGCGGCTGGGGCGGCTCGCCCAAGTTCCCCCAGCCAATGACGATCGAGTTCCTGCTCCGCCTGGCCGCGACGCGCGCGGGTGACGATCGGCCCCTGGCGATAGCCCGCCGCTCGCTCGACGCCATGGCCGCGGGCGGCATCCACGACCACCTGGGCGGCGGGTTTGCGCGCTACGCGACGGACTCGATCTGGCTCGTGCCGCACTTCGAGAAGATGCTCTACGACAACGCGCAGCTCGCGCGCGCCTACGTCCACGCCTGGCAGCTGACGCGCGACTCGCGCTACCGCGACGTCGCGCTTGACACGCTGACCTTCATGGAGCGCGACCTGCTCATGCCCCACGGCGGCTTCGCGGCGAGCCTCGACGCCGACACGGCGGGTGTTGAGGGCGCGACCTACGTCTGGTCGCTGGCGGAGATTGAGGCGATCCTCGGCGTCGAGGCGGCGGCGGAGTTCAGCCGCGCATACGGGGTGACGGCGAACGGCAACTGGGAGGGCCGCACCATCCTGTCGCGCGTCGGCGAGGGTGACGAGCAACGGTTAAGTGAGTCACGCGACAAGCTCTTCGTAGCGCGCCGGAAGCGGCCGCAGCCCGGGCGCGACGACAAGGTGCTGACCGCGTGGAACGGCCTGGCCATCGCGGCATTCGCTGACGCGGCCGCGGCCTTCGATGAGCCACGTTTCGCCGCGGTTGCCGCGCGCGCCGCTGACCTGCTCCTCACCCGACTCCGTGACGCCAACGGCCGCCTGAGCCGCTCGTGGAAGGACGGTCGCGCCGTCGCCGCGGGCACGCTCGAGGACTACACCCATCTCGCCGACGGGCTGCTCGCGCTCTACCAGGCAACTTTCGAAGGGCGCCGGTTCGTCGCCGCGCGCGAGCTGGCCGACCAGGTGCTCGCCCACTTCGCGGACCCAAACGGTGGCTTCTTCGACACCGCCGACGACCACGAGGCGCTGATCACCCGACCCAAGGGCCTGCAGGACAACGCGATCCCGTCGGGCGGCGCGATGGCCGCGGAGGCCCTGCTCCGACTATCCGCCTTCACCGCTGACGACCGTTATCGCACCGCCGCGAAATCAGCGATCGCCGGCGTGACCTCATACGCGCGGCGCTTTCCCACGGCCTTTGCGGAGTGGCTCAACGCCATGACCCTCGCGACAGGTGATGTTGTGGAGATAGCCATTGCGGGCGATCCGGCGTCGGTTGATGCCCAAGACCTGCTGTCGGTTGTTCGCAGCGGATATCGGCCCTTGTCGGTCCTGGCCGCTGGCACGTCCGCGGCGATACCGCTGCTCGCGGATCGACCGTTGCGCGACGGTCGCGCGACCGCCTATGTGTGTCGCAACTTTGCCTGCCGCGCACCGGTGACGGAGCCGGTCGATCTGGCATCTCAATTAACATCGGCCTCGTGATAAGAGTTGCTGCGGCACTTGCAGCCACGCTGGCGTTTGCAGCCCTGCCCGTAGTCGCGCTTGGGCATGCGAGCCTCATTGCGTCCGACCCGGCCGACGGAGCCACGATCACGACGCCGCACACCCTCAAGGCGACCTTCGACGAGGAGCTGACGCCGGACGGGAGCACCCTCCTGGTCGAGAACGGCGCCGGCACGCAGGTCGCGACCGGCACCGTCACCGCCGACGACGACAAGACGATGTCCTCGGAGCTTCCTTTACTGCCGGGCGGCACCTACACGGTGCGCTGGACTGCCGTCACCGCCGATGACCTCGCCGTCGAGCGTGGCACGTTCACGTTCAACGTAGGCAGCGCGAATTCGACAGCGGTGCCCATGGTCGTCGACGTAGTTGGCTCAGGGGGCGACCCGGTTATCGCTCTGGCCGTCGGTGGCCTCTTCATTGCGGCCGTGTTCCTGTTCATAATCATCAGGCGGAGTCGGCGCTGAGCGCTCTCGACGAGCTCGAAGATCCAAGGGCACTGGTCTTCGATCTCGATGGCACGCTGGTGGACACGGTCGAGACGCGCATCCAGGCCTGGCTGCAGGTCTTCAGCGAGGTGCGCATCAAGGCTGAGCGCGACCACGTCGCGCGGCTGATCGGCTCTGACGGGAAGCGGCTGGCGCACGAGGTCGCGGACGTGGCCGGTCATCCCATCAGCGACGACAAGGCTGAGGCGATCGACAAGCGCTGCGGCCAGATCTACGACGCGCTGAACACCAATCCGCAGCCCACCCTTGGCGCGCACGAGCTGCTGACCGCGCTCACCAAGAGCGACCTGGCGTGGGCCGTCGCAACGTCGAGCCGCGCCGAGCAGGTGGGCACCTCGATCGAGGCGCTCAAGCTGAGCCAGCAGCCGCGGATCATCGACGGCAGCCACGTGGAGCACGCCAAACCGGCGCCGGACCTGCTTCTGCTCGCGGCTCAACAGCTCGAGTTACCCGCCAGCGCGTGCTGGTACGTGGGCGATTCAACCTGGGACATGCAGGCCGCGGCGGCCGCGCGGATGGTCGCGGTAGCAGTCACCTACGGCGCGGTGAGTGGCGCGACCCTGACGCGCGCCGGCGCGATCGTGGTGACGACGCTGCCAGACATCCAGGCTGACCTCAAGAGGCGCGGCCTCCTGCCCTAGCGACGCGCGCTGCCGCTCGTCACCCGCTCAGCTCTTGGGCGGGCAGGGATCCTGATTCTGGTTGTCCGGCGCCGGCAGCGGCTCGGAGAAGATGTTCGAGATCTTTGCCGCCATGCCGTCCATGCTGCCGACCGCGGTCAGCTTGGGCGGGGCGAAGTCGTACCGGTACATCCGGTCGGCGTCGACATGTGACGCAATCTGGGCCAGGTTCGAAAAATCCGTCTGTGAGAACGTCATGAAGAGGTTCTGCTCGGCAGCCTGCAGCAGGCTGTTCATATTCGCGAACAGCGCCAACGGATCGAGCTGCTTGCGCACCTGCTGCAGGAAGATCTGCTGTCGGCGGGCGCGCTCGTAGTCGGAGTCCTGGTGGCGCGATCGGGCGAACGCCAGGGCCTCTTCGCCATTGAGGAACTGACAGCCCGGCTCGAAGTTCACCGGCATGAGCTGTTCCTGCGAGTTGTAGTAGCCGCACTGGTGGTTCGGGTCCTGCGGTGTGGGACAGGGCGTGGGCAAATCCTGTAGGCCGGGACTGGGCACGTCGATCCAGACGCCGCTGCCGGGGAGTGCGTTGACCAGCGCCACGAAGCCCTTGAGGTTCACCGCGATCACACCATCAATCTTCTGGTTGGACATGTTCTGGATCGCTCCGGTCAACGCCCGCCAGCCGCGTTCGCAGTCGAACATTGCCTGGCATTCGGAACCGATGCCGTCCGACCCGGGGAAGTTGGTTGGGCTGGCGGCTGCCGACCGCCACAGGTAGTTCAGGCAGTCGGGGTAGTCCTGGCCGTTTTCGAGCGGGATGTGGAACCAGGTGGGGTAGCGGACATCGCAATTCATGTTGCGCGGGAAGCTGAACAGCGCCGTCTTGCACGAGGCGATGTCGATCGACAGCAGCATCATCGAATCGGTCCGGATGCTGTTCGTGCTTGCGCCTGAGTCCGAGCGGGAGTCGGAGCCGGACAGCAGGATGTTCAGCCGGCCATCGGCGGCAGGCGCCCAGGCGGAGTAGTCGGCCTGCGGGCACGGGATAGGCGTTGGTGTTGGCCCGACCGGGCCGGAGGGCGTGGGCTCAGGGGTCGGCTCACCGCTCGCGCCAGGTGTCTCGCTCGCCCCGGGCGTCGGTGTTTCAGCCGGCGGCAAGGTGACCGATGGGGTGGGCCGCGGGGTGAAGCTCGGGACGACGTCCGGGTGGCCTACGCCAATGATGTTGGCGGCGTTGTTGGCATCAAAGCCAATCACTTCGGGCACACCGTGCAGCACCATGGTCACGGCCACGAGCGCCGCGAGGGCGATGGGCGCCGCTGACGAGGTGCGGCCGAAGCCACGGTAACGCTCGGTCTTGGCGGTCGAGTAGGCATCGACCATCGCCGCCACGTGGTACAGGAAAAAGGCGAGGTTGAGGACCAGGATCGCGACCCGCGTCTGCGGGTTGAAGACAAGGTTCGCGATGGCGATCTTGGGCCCGATCAACAGCCAGACGATGCTCAGGATGAAGAGCAGCATGGGCAGCGCCCAGAGCACGCCCTTGCGCAGCGAGCCCGCGTAGATCTGGCCCAGGCCGGGGAAGAAGAAAGACAGCAGCGCGGCGAGCGCCGGTGAAGGATTCAATGACATACGTTGGTCCTGACGAACCTGTGAGTGGTCGTGCTACGCCTAGGGCGTAACGTGCAGCGTGCCGGTCATTGACGTCGTATGGACGTCACACCAGAAGAAATAGTCACCCGGAGTCGCCGGCGTGGTGAATGTCACCGACTCAACCGCACCAGGACCGGTCACGACAGCAGTCTTGGCCAGACTCGATGAGCTCTGGTCAGCGCCGCTGAAGAAGTCGATGTTGTGCGGGATCGACGAGTCATTGGTGTATTTCACGGTGGTGCTCGTGTTGGCCGGCGCCTCGATCATCGCCGGCTCGAAGGCGAGCGGGGCGGCGTCCGTCGTCTTGACCTCGATCGTCAGCCCGGGACCGCCAGAGCCGCTGGGCGCGGGGGTCGCGGACGCGGCCGCGGTGGGTGCCGCGGTAGGTCCCAGCGGCGCGTACGTCCAGCCCGGCCCCGCGCCGGCGCAGGCGGACAGGATCAGCGCCACGCCCAGCGGCAGCGCGAAGCGAATGAGCCTTGGCTGGGGATGCATGGCTGACATTCTGGCCGATTGCGCGGAATGTCGCCGGTCCGCCGCGTCCGGCTTGTTCAGCGGCGGCCCTTGGCTTCAGGCACCAACCCCAGGCGGATGGCTACGCCCGCTGCTTCGACGCGACCCTTGACGCCCATCTTCTGCAGGATGCGCCGGACGTGGACCGCCACGGTGCGCTCGCTGATGAACAGCCGCTCCGCGATCTCGCGGTTGGTCCGACCTTCTGTGAGGACGACCAGCACGCTTGACTCGCGCGGGCTCAAACCGAACCTGCCCGTGGTGGCCGACTTCTGGCCGGTGCCGATGCGGCCCGCCAACGTTGCCGCGGGACCCGGGCCTACTGCGACCAGCTCCTTGGTAGCCGTGTCGGGCTGGATGGGGATCGCGACCAGCTTGTCCTCGGGCAGGCGGATGTTGCCGCGCACGCCGAGCTCGGCGAGCGCCTTGCGCAGGGGCGCGGCCGGCAGCTTGCCCGCGATCTTCCAGGCGAGGGTCAGGGCCTTGCGCGCCTCGTCGCGCCGCGTCCGATCAGGCAGCAGTGCCGCCGTTTGCCACCACAGGGCGCGCGCCTGGTTGTAGGGGATGTGCAGCTCAGCCCAGGCCTGGGCGAGCTTGGCCCACGCCTCGGGCCTGGCCTTGCCGCGGACGCGGTCGTCGTGGGCGCGCGCCGTCGCGAGATAGAGCTCGGCCTCTCGTCGCGCGCCGACGCTCTTGGGCAAGCCCGGCTTGGCCATGGCTTCTGCAGCGACGGACAGAACGCGCGCGGCGAGCGCGCCCGCGTCGGCGACCGCGGAATAGTCACGGCGCGCGCGACCGCGTTCGGCGGCCGCGGCGCAAGCCTCCAGCACCGTCGCGGCAGCGAAGGCCATCTGGTGGGCATCGTCCGTCTCCAGGACGCGCGCCCAGCCGTTCTCTGCGGCCGCGACCGCATCTGCCGCCTCACCGCGCCACAACGCCAGGCTGACCGCGCTGCGCAGGACCAGCGCCGACCATTGGCCAGCCGGCACCGCCTCCACCTCGAGCAGCGTCTGACCCACCAGCCGCGCGGCTTCTTCATCGTTGCGCGACTCGACGAGGACGAGCCCCAGGTACAGGATCGGGCTGAACCAGGCGACGCCGGCCGGCGGGAACTCGAGTGCCGCGCGGCACTCAGCCTCGGCCTCTGCCCAACGGCCCAGCTGGAACAAAATGTCCGCGGCGTTGCCGCGCAGGAACGAGCCGTAGGTCAGCGCGAGGCCGCCGCGCTCCGCCTCTTCGATGCCTTCCTTGACCACGGCCAGCGCCTCCTCGCGGCGCGAATCGAGGTCGAGCAGCGTGGTCTTGTTGGCGTAGCAGCGCATCAATTCGTCGAGCTGTCCGGCCTGGCGCGCAGCGTCGATCGCCTCATCGAGCAGCAAGAGTGCACGGTTGATCTCGCCCTTGCCAAAGCCCAGGTCGACCGCGAGGGTGTCGGTGGCATGGGCAAAGTCGGCCAGTCCGTCTGCGCCCGCTGCTTTCGCCGCGCTGCGGGCTTCCTCGGCACGGGTCGCGCTGTCCTCGTAGTGGCCCTCGTAGTCGGCAAGCATCAGGTCCTGCGCGAGCGACGCGAGGATGTGCGCCCGCGTGACGCCCGGCGCGGCACTAGCGAGCTCCAGCGCCTGCTCGATCGCCGCGCGGCCACCAACGCTGTCGCCCGACGAGCGGCGGTAACGACCAAGCGCCTCGCTCAGGATCGCCGCCTGGTTGCGCGCCTCTGGGGTGGCGCGCGGCGTCAGCAGCCGCTCTACGCGGCCACCGGCGAGCCGCTCGATCGCCTGTTCAGCGAGCGTCGCGGCGTGGCGGAAGGAACCGGCTGCGTCTGCCGCGGCCGCAGCGCGCGCGATGGTTTCCGCATCGGCCGCACCATCGAGATCTAGCTCCAGCGCGGCGTTGTAGTTGGCGGCGGCCGTGGGCCCGGGATCGACCGACTGAGCGGCCTTCGCCGCCGCAAGGTACGCATCGCGGGCGCGCGCCGGCGCCAGGGCGCGCGACCAATGCCACG
>DAIERN010000074.1 GCA_027346765.1 Chloroflexota bacterium
CAGGCGGCGCCGGCTCGACCGCCGCCACCGGCTCTGGCTCTGGTTCGGGCTCCGGTTGGGCCTCGGCGACTAGCTCTGGTTCCGGCGCGGCCTCGGCCACCGGCGCGGCCTCGGCCACCGGCTCGGGCTCGGGTTCGGCCTCGGCAACCGGTTCCGGCGCGGCCTCGGCCACCGCCGCCTGCATCGTCGCGAGCATGTTCGAGCCCGTGTCCCCGTCAGGTACCGGGAAGACGTTGAGTGCGTTGACTTCGTCGAGCTGTGAATGGAGGACCGCGGCCGCATGGCGCATGGCGGCCATCAGGTCATGGCCGTCCCACGACACGTTGTTCATGCGCTCACGGCTCTCACCTCTCCCGTCCGGTATAGTACGCAGCCGGCGCGCCCCATTGGGTGGCCGAATCCCAAACGATCGGAGTCCTTTCGAACCATGTCACGCGAATGCGCCATCTGCGGCAAGACCTCGATGGGTGGTTTCAACCCCCAGTCGACCGGTATGAACCGCGTCCGCGCCCATCGCCGCATGACCGCGAATCTGCAGAAGATGCGCCTGCCGGTCGACGGCGTCGAGCGCAACGTGCTCGTGTGCACGCGCTGCCAGAGGACGCTCCAGAAAACTGCCTAACCCGCAGCGCTGTCGAGCCAGACGGTCATCGGACCGTCGTTCACCAGCTCGACCTCCATCTCGGCACCAAAGATGCCGCGCTCGACCTTGACTCCGCGCGCCGCGACCGCTGCGCAGAAGGCGTTGTAGAGCCGCTCCCCCAGTTCAGGCGGCGCGGCGTCAAGGAACGACGGCCGGCGGCCCTTGCGCGTATCCGCGTAGAGCGTGAACTGGCTGATCGCCAGCACCTCGCCGCCGACATCGGCCAGCGACAGGTTGGTCTTGCTGTCCTCATCGCGGAAGATGCGCAGATCGACCGTCTTGCGGGCGAGCGCCTCCACGGTCGACTCATCGTCGGTGTGACCGATTCCCACCAGGGCGACCAGCCCGGGCCCAATGCTGCCTACGACCTTGCGATTCACCCTGACCTGCGCCCGCGTGACGCGCTGCAGCAACAGGCGCACGCTATGCGGCCTCGAAGATCAGCGCCGCCTGGACACCCCAGAAGCCGAGCGAGGTGGACAGCACCGCGCCGGTGGTCGTCGGCCGCGCCGCGGACGCGACGACATCGAGCTCGCACTCCGGATCCAGCTCGACCTGGTTGGCGGGATAGAGCAGCCCGACCAGGACGCTCAGCGGCAGGAAGCCGCCGACCTTTCGCGTAGCCCCGAAGACCAGCTCGCGCAGCCTGAGCATGCTCGCCCCTCCCACCCTCGGAGCGATTGTAGGCCGCCTACTTGGCGCGCCTCGCCGCCTGCTTGACCGCCCTGACCTCCAACGCCGCGTCGCGGCCGCGCTGGAACAGCGCCGATCCGACGACGCAGACGTCGACGCCATAGCCGCCCACGACCGCAGCCGTGTCGGCGCTGACGCCGCCGTCGGCGTGGACGCTGAAGCGCGGCCGATCGCCGAACATCCGGCGCACCTCGGCGATCTTGGCCGCCGGGCCGGGCATGAAGTGCTGGCCGCCAAATCCAGGTTCGACGGTCATGACCATGGCCAGCGACAGGTCGTCGGCGAAGTCGCGCAGCACCTTGGCCGGGGTATTGGGGCTGATCGCCAGGCCCGCGCCGCGCCCGGCGTCACGGATGCGCGCCAGCGTCGCGTGCTTGCCATGCGCCGAGTCATCGATCTCGTAGTGGAAGGTGATCGTGTCGGTTCCGGCAGCAATGAAGCGCTCGAGGTAGCGCGCCGGCTCGGAGATCATCAGGTGGGCGTCGATCGGCAGATCGGTCAAGCGCCGCACCGCCGCACAGACGTCGGGCCCAAAGGTGATGTTGGGCACGAAGTGGCCGTCCATGACATCGAGATGAAGCCGGTCGACACCGGCACGTTCGAGCTTGCGGACGACGCGATAGAGGTTGCCGAAATCGGCCGTGGTGATGCTCGCCGCGACCTCGATCTTGCGCACTCAGCCGGTCCTGCTGACGCGCGCTAGCGACGAGCGGCGCTGATGGCCGCGGCACTGCGCACGGCCAGCAGCTCCTGACGCCGAGCAACTGCCGCGGGAGCGGGCGCGCCGGCACGATCTGCCGCGAGCTGCCCGCATGCTGCGCCGATGTCCACACCGCGGTTGCGGCGGACGGTCGTGCCCAGGCCGCCCGTGCGCAGAATGGCGGCGAAGGCTTCGACGCGCGAAGCCGGGCTGGGCCGCCACGGCGTGTGCGCCACGGGGTTCATCGGGATGAGGTTGATGTGGGCCAGCTGGCCGCGCAGCAGGTTAACCACCGCGGATGCATCGGCCGGGGTGTCGTTGATACCCTCGATCATCACGTACTCGTAGGTCACGCGACGCCCCGTCGTCGCCGCGTAGCGCCCCGCGGCGTCGACGACGTCGGCGATGGGGTAGCGCCGGTTGAGTGGCACGAGCACGTCGCGCAGCTCCGGCCGCGCCGCGTGGAGGGAGACGGCCAGCGTGTACGCCGGGCCGGCCGCGATGAGCCGCTCGATGCCCGGCAGGACGCCGCTCGTGCTGATCGTGACGTGGCGCGCCCCCAGGCCGAAGCGCGACCGGTCGGTGATCGCGGCGGCGGCGTCGAGCACACGGTTGACGTTGAGCAGCGGCTCGCCCATGCCCATGAACACGACGTTCGTCAGGCGCTGGCCCACGCCAGCCAGCCATTGGCGCCAGAAGCGGACCTGGTCGACGATCTCGGCGGTCTCGAGGTCGCGCCAGAAGCCGAGCTCGCCGGTGGCGCAGAACGGGCAGCCGACCGCGCAGCCGGCCTGACTCGAGATGCACGCGGTGGCGCGGGCACGGCGCCAGCCGCGCGCCGGGTAGCGCATCAGCACCGTCTCGATCAGCCGACCGTCGTCGAGCCGGTGGAGCGCTTTCTGGGTCAGGCCGCCATCGGAAGCCGTGATCTCCGGCGCTGCCAGTGTGGTGAGGCGAAACTCGGTGTCGAGCTCGCGTCGTAGCGCCGCCGGCAGCGTGCGCAGCTCATCGGCGTTTTGCGCTGCGCCCGCCCAGACGTGATCGGCAATCTGGCGCGCCCGATAGGCCGGCAGGTCACGCTCTGCGACCCAGCGCTCGAGCTGCGCGACGGGCAGCCCGGAAAGGCCAGGACGCGGATCACGGGCACCGGCTGGCGGCAGGCTGATCAGCGGCTGGGAAGCGCCCTCACTCGCGGCCTCCGGCAACATCCCCGCATGCTAGCCGCGTCGACGCGGATGGGCTGGCGAGGGCTATCCGACGATCGAGCCGATGAGTCCCGGATGACCGCGCACGAACTCCTCACCCGACATCCGCCGACCACCAGCGGGCTGCACCTCGACCAGCTCCAGCAGTCCTTCGGCAGTTGCAAGCGCGGGACCCGCGACGATCCTTCCCGGCGGCGCATCGCCCGGCGTGATGCGCGATTTCCAGACGATGACGCGGCCATCGTGCGTTTCGAAGAACGACCCAGGCCACGGTTGATACGCGCGCACCTCTCGCTCGAGCTCGTCGGCGGTCTTCGAGCTGTCGAGATGACCGTCTGAGCGACGCAGGGGTCGCGTCAGAGTGACTCCCTCCTCTGCCTGCGCGAGGGGCACCAGGTCGCCGGCCAACCAGGCGGGCACCGACGCGGTCACTACCTCGCCAGCGAGCGCGGCCAGCATGTCTTCCAGTTCCGGCGCCGTTTCGGTGCCGTCGAGACCGACGCGGCGATGAGCGATCAACGGGCCGCTGTCGAGGCCGGCGTCCATGAGCATCAGCGACACCCCGGTCTCCGAGTCGCCGGCGAGTATCGCGGCCGGAATCGGCGACGCTCCCCGGTGGCGTGGCAGGAGCGATGGGTGCAGGTTCAACGCGCCAAAGCGCGGCAGGTCGAGCAGCGCCTGGGGCACGATCTGGCCGTAGTCGGCCAGGACCAGCAGGTCGGGCAGCAGCTCTGCCACCGCCCCCAGCGACTCCTGATCGCGCAGTCGGGCGGGCCGGAGCATTTGCAGGCTGTGCTCCTTCGCCCATTCGGCGACGGGCGGATCAGTCGGCCGTCCGCGTGAGCCCGGCCTGGTGGGCGCGGTCACGACCGCGACAAGGTCAACGCCAGCCACGGATTGCAGCGCCCCAAGCACCGGCACCGCGAAGGCGCCGCTTCCAAGGAAGACCGTCCGTACTGGATCGGTCACGCCAGCGGCGCCAGTTCCTCTTCCTGGGCAGCGAGGTCGTCGGCCATCTGGGCGACCGGGATCAGGTCGTCCATGGACTCGAGGTAGTCGATGTAGAGCTTGCCCTGCAGGTGGTCGAGCTCGTGCTGCATCGCTCGTGATAGCAGTCCGGTCCCGGCCAACTTGATCTTGCGCCCGTGGCGGTTCTGGGCAACCACCCAGACATGCTCGCGGCGGGTCACGTAAGCGACGTAGCCCGGGACGGACAGGCATCCCTCGAGGTCGGTGTCATCGCCGGTTGCCTTGACGATGCGCGGGTTGACCAGCTCATGCAGCCGGCTCTCCACCTCGACCACGCACGCCTGCAGTGCGACGCCCAACTGGGGCGCGGCGAGGCCAACGCCCGGGGCGGCACGCATCGTTTGGGCGAGGTCATCGAGCAGCTCGTGCAGGTACTTGCCGAAGCTGTCGACGGGTTCGCCCTTGATGCGCAGGCGCGGGTCGCCAAGGGTGATGATCGGTCGGACGGTCATTGGCGCCGATTATGGCGGAGAAAAGCGATCAGAGGAGACTCTCGGGATCCACGTCGACCGACCACGGCACGCCGGGGTCGCCGCCCAGGACGCTGACCGGGTCGCTGCCGCGCAGCACGACGTGGAAGCGCCACTTGCCGGCGCGGCGCGCGACGTAGGCGGGCAAGGGACCGAGCACTTCCGTGTCAGAACCGCCGGCAGTTGCTCGCGCGCGCAGCTCCGCCGCCATCTGCGTGGCCTTCCTCTCAGCCCCGGCCCGGTCCTCGAGCGCGACGGTGAGCTTGACGAGCCGCCCAAATGGCGGTGAGTGGAAGAGCTTGCGGCTGGCCAGCTCGGACTCGTAGAACGGCGCGCCGTCGCCGCTCGCCACCGCCGCGATCACCGGGTGATTCGGGAAATACGTCTGCAGGATGGCGCGCCCCGGCTTGTCGCCCCGGCCGGCACGACCGACCGCCTGCGCCAGGAGCTGGTAGGTCCGCTCCGACGCGCGCTCGTCGGGCAGGTTGAGCGCAATGTCGGCCGACACGACGCCGACCAGCGTGACCTGCGGGACGTCGAGACCCTTGGCGACGAGCGCCGTCCCGACCAGGACGTCCGTCCTGCCATCGGCGAAGTCGTCCACGACGCGCGTGGCCGCGCCCTTGCGCTCGACGACATCGCGGTCGAGCCGGGCAACGCGCAGCTGGGGAAACCTGACAGTCACTTCACGCTCGACGCGCTCGGTGCCGCCGCCCAGGTAGCGAATGCGAAGCGAGTCACACGCCGGGCAGCGCTTGGCCATGGGTGCCGTCGCGCCACAGTGATGGCAGCGCAGCGACAGCGACTGGGCGTGGAGCACCAGCGGACGATGGCACTCGGGGCAGACCTGGACGTAGCCGCAGTCGCGACAGACGATGACCGATGCGCTGCCGCGCCGATTGATCAGCAGGATCGCCTGCTCACCGTTGACGGTGTCGAGCACGGCCAGGGCGCTCGTGAGGGCCTCCGACAGAAGGCCGCGGTTGCCGCGGGCAAGCTCTTGCTTGAGATCGACCACGTCAACAGCCGCGCGGCTGCCGGTGACGCGCGGCAGGACGGCGTGCTCGAACTCGCCGCTCAGCGCCCGACCCAGCGTCGCCGCGTCAGGCGTGGCACTCCCCAGGATCACCGGCGCGTTGGCCAGCCGGCCCAGCTCGACCGCCAGATCGCGTGCTTGGTAGCGCGGCGTCCGATCGGACTTGTAGGCCGGGTCCTGCTCCTCATCAACGACGATCACCCCCGGATCGGCGAGCGGCGCCAGCGCGGCGATGCGCGTCCCGACGACCACCTTGACCTCGCCGCCGCGGATGCGGCGCCACTCGTCGGCGCGCTCGCCGTCGCTCAGCGACGAATGCAGCAACGCGACGTCTTCACCCAGGTCGTGGCGCAACCGGTCGAGCAGCGGCACCGCGAGCGCGATCTCCGGCACGAGCACGAGCGCGCCCTTGCCCTGGGCGCGCGCCGCCGCGATCGCGGCGGCGTACACCGCGCTCTTGCCGCTGGCCGTGGTGCCCTCCAGCAGCAGCGTTTCGTGCCGGCCGGCGGCGATGTGCTTGCGCACCGCATCCACGGCCGCCCGTTGCGCACCGGTCAGCTCCCCTTCCCCGGGCAGTGTGCCGCGCGTGCCCGCCGGCCGGTCGGCGAGCGGCAGCCGCTCCACCCGCGCCGTGTCGAGCTCGACGAGGCCGCGCTTCAAGAGACCGGGGATCGCGCTGGTGCCGTGGCGCTCTGCCAGACGGGCAGCGGCGACGGGCGCTTCGCTTTCGCGCAGCTCGGCCAGCAGCGCGCGCTGGCGCGGCCCCAGGCCAGGCATGTCGACAGACTGCCGTCCGGCGTCGGTCAACGCGACGCGCCGCTCCACCTTGTCGCGCGTCCGCGCGGGCACGACCGACCATTCGGTCACCGGGCCGTCGTCGCCTTCGCGGGTGACGCGCTCGACGCGCTCCAGCGCCCCGGGCGCGAGCATCTGGCGGATCACCAGCGCCGGCGGCGCGAGGTAGTGGCGGCAGATGTGCTGCGCCAGCGCCACCTGGAGCGGAGGCAACAGCGGTCCGTCCGAGCGAACCCGCGCGAGGATGGGCTTTGTCTCGCGCTCGGGCGCCGCGACGCCGGCTTGCATGACTATGCCCAACGCCCGCCGGCGGCCGTACTCGACCAGCACCGCTTCGCCCAATTGCAATGCGGCCTCTATCGTTTCGGGTACCGCTTCGGTGACGCCAAGCTGATAGAGATGCATCGCGTGTTTTTCATCGCGGGCGCGCGCGATAATCTTGAGGTCGGAACGCTCGCGCCTGGCG
>DAIERN010000075.1 GCA_027346765.1 Chloroflexota bacterium
CAGAGCGGCTCGACGCCGCGCCCCGACGTCTCGCTCTCGGGCACGACGGCCTCGTATCCCCGCGCCCCGGCGGCGCGCAGCGCGCGCAGGAGCTGCACACTCGGATACGGCATATCCCACGCGAGCACCAGCACCGGCACGCGGACGTTTTCGATGAAGGTCAGCGCGTTGCGCTCGCGGTAGATCTGCGGGTTCTCTTCCGGCGATGCGCCGAACAGCGCGCGGTCGTAGGCCTTGAGCGGCTCCATCTCATCTTCATAGGCGGCGAAGTAGTCGGCCACGGGCACGCCGGCCACACCCAGCGACCACAGATCGGGTTGCTTGCCCAGGCCCAGCAGAGTCAGGTAGCCACCCCAGGATGCGCCGCTGAGCACGATGCGATCCGGTTGGGCGATGCCGTCGGCGATGACGCGCGCGTGGACCTTGGCGATGTCCGCCAGCTCGGTCAGGCCGGGGTTGCCGGTCAGCGCGTCGCGCCAGGCGCGGCCGTACCCCGACGAGCCGCGGTAGTTGACCATCACCACACAGAGGCCGTGATCGACCCACGCCTGGACGGGCGGCGAGAAGGTGTCGCGGTCATGCGCCTCCGGCCCGCCGTGGATGACGAAGATCGTGGGGTGCGGCCGCGCGGCGCCGGCCGGCTCGGCGACGAGCGCATGAATGCCGTCGACCCACAGGTCCTGGTAGCGCACCCCTGCCGGCGCCGGCTCCCCGGGCGGCGTCAACACGCTCGCGCCAGACGTCGAGCGCACTTCGGGCGGTGACGCCGAGTCGCTCCACAGGTACCACACGTCACCCTCGGGCCGCGCGGCGGCGGCGGAGATCACACCCGGTGGCGTGGGCAGCCGAACGAGCCGTTCGGGTTCCAGCTCGAGCCGGTAGAGCGACGAGCGCCCGGCGTGCTCATGGACGAGCAGCAATGCTTGCCCATCCGGGTACCACGAGGCTTCGACCTCGCCCGGCAGGTCGAGCGCGAAGGTGCGCGTCCGGCCGTCCGCGGCCACCACAGCATGGGTCGGGGCAGGTCTTCTCGTTCATGGCTGACCAGGACCCGCTCGTCGCCGGCAACGTGAGAGAAACCGCCCGACTCGAGGCCCAGGCCCCGCCCGTCCCACAGATCGCCGATCACGTTGCCGTCCAGGTCCACCACGCGCAGCGCCGCGTGGCGCGAATCGCCGTGCTCCGAGTGATGGAAGCAGAGCAGCGTCTCGTCGGCCGACAGCCCGCCCAGCCAGGACTCGTTGGCGTTCTCGTAGATGCGCCGGACGCCTTCGCCGACCACGTCGATCGAGCTGCCGCCCTCGCGCGAGCCACCGACGATGGCCACCTCGCGGCCCAGCTCCAGGCCGGTGCTGAAGAAGCGGCCCAGCTCGTCAGCCGCCACGCTGGCCTCGCCGCCGTCGAACGGCTGGAACATCCAGCGGCCGAGCTCGTCACCGTCCGTGTCGTCAAACCACCACACCGCGCCGCCGCGCGGCCCGATGTGGCCGTTGAGCGTTCCCTCGCGCCGATCGGTCAGCTGGCGCGTCACGGCGGCCGCACGGTCCCACGCGAAGAGCTCCCACTTCCCGCCCTGGTGGTTCGAGGCGTAGATCAGCCGCTCAGGCGCATCCGTGGCCCACTCGGGCAGCGTCGTGCGCGGCGCCCGGAAACGCGCGCGCCATTTTGCTTCCTCGGATTGCATCGGCTCGATTATCGTTGCCACTCACTTGTTAAGCCTTAGGGAGCTGCGATGAAGAAGCGACTTGTTCTGTCATGGATGGCGCTCGTCATGGTGCTGACGCTCGCGCTGGCGGCTCCGACCGCCGCAACGACAGGGTTCACGTTCACGATCGTCGATCAGCACTGCTACGGCGCCCAGGGCCAGAACGTCTACTTCAGGGTGAAGCTGACCGCCGCCGGCTCGACGTCTGCCAACAAGCTCACGATCAAGTCGCAGTCGCAGTACTTCAGCGGCGGCAAGTGGCACAAGTTCTACTCCTTTACGCAGGACAAGACGTCGTTCACGCCCAACGGCCAGGCGCACTCGATCGATTACTCGTACACCTCACGAGGGCACCAATCAGTACAACTGGCGCATCGTGTCCAAGCTGCGCGCCTGGAACGGAACCCACGTGCTCGCGCGCAAGACCCTCAAGAGTCTCGCCTGCTGATTTCTTAGGCGGGGCGCGGACCGGCGTTGCGGATGGCGTCGCTGACCCGGTCCTCGTACTGCTTGAAGTTCTCGACGAACATGCCTGCGAGCCTGCGCGCCTGGGCGTCGTAAGCGCCCTTGTTTGCCCAGGTGTCGCGCGCCCAGAGCACCTCGGCCGGGACGTCCGGACAGCTGACGGGCACCTCGAAGCCGAACGTGGGATCCGTCCGCGTGGGCACGTCGTTGAGCCGGCCGCCCAGCACCGCGCCCGGGACGGCCGCCAGGGTCAGGTGATGTTCATGCGCTCGCCGGTGCCGAACGGGCCGCCCGTCCAACCCGTGTTGACCAGCCAGACCGGCACGTTGTAGCGATCCATCCGCTCGCCCAGCATCTGGGCGTAGACGCTGGGATGGCGCGGCATGAACGGCGCACCGAAGCACGTCGAGAACGTCGCTGACGGCTCCTTGACGCCCACCTCCGTGCCGGCGAGCTTCGCGGTGTAGCCACTGATGAAGTGGTACATCGCCTGGTCGCGCGTGAGGCGCGAGATTGGCGGCAGCACGCCAAACGCGTCGGCGGTCAGGAAGATGATCGTCGACGGATGGCCGGCGATGCCATGCTCGGAGCTGTTGCTGATGAAGTGCAGCGGGAAGGCGGCCCGCGTGTTCTCGGTGAACTTCTCGCTGTCGAGGTTCAGCTCGCGTGTCTCGGGATCGATGTCGACGTTCTCGAGGATCGTCCCGAAGCGCTGGGTCGTGGTGTAGATGTCGGGCTCGTAGATGTGCGACAGGCGGATTGTCTTGGCGTAGCAGCCGCCCTCGAAATTGAAGACGCCGTCGTCGCTCCAGCCGTGCTCGTCGTCGCCGATGAGCACCCGCTCCGGATCGGCGCTCAGGGTCGTCTTGCCGGTGCCGCTCAGGCCGAAGAAGATCGCCACGTCGCCGTCCTTGCCGACGTTGACGCTCGAGTGCATGGGCAGCACGCCCTCCGCCGGCAGGCGGTAGTTCATGATGCCGAAGGCGCCCTTCTTCATCTCGCCGGCGTACTCGGTGCCGCCGATCAGGATCTCCTGCTTGGCCAGGTTGACCAGGATCACCGTCTCGCTGCGAATGCCGTCCTTGTCCGGGTCGGCCCGGAACGTGGGCGCGTCGATGATCGTGAAGTTGGGCTCGAAGCCGACCAGGTCCTCTAGCTTGGGCCGGATGAAGAGGTTGTCGCAGAAGATGCTCGCCCAGGCGCTCTCCGTGTACACGCGCAGCGAGCGGCGGTAACGCGGGTCCGCGCCGACGAAGCCTTCCTGAACGAAAACCTCGCGCTCGTTCATGTGCGCCATGAAGCGCGCCCGCAGGTCGGCGTAGCGCTCTTCGCTGATCGGGGTGTTGAAGCCGCCCCACCAGACGTTGGCGTGGGCGTCCGGCTCGTCGACGAGGTACTTGTCCTTGGGCGAACGCCCGGTGTGTTTCCCGGTCCGAACGACGAGCGGGCCATTAGCCGCCAGGATGCCCTCGTCGCGGCGCACGGCATGCTCGTACAGCTGAGCCGGCGACAGGTTGGAGTGGCGGATCTTGCCCAACAGCGGCATGTCGCTGGTGCGCAGCACGCGCTTGGTGGGTTTGTCGAGTGTCGTCGCCACTTGGCCGGTTCTCCTTGCTCAGCGGAGCGCGAGATGGTGGGCGCGCTCGTCTACTGGCGGACCGGCCGCGCGTCCCGGGTCAGCTCAATGAGCGCTGACGCCGCGAGTCGGCTTACGCGGTTCGTTGGCTGGGGATTGTACGCCCGGGTGTCCACCGCCAAAACGCAACCAGTGCGAATATGCGCGGGTTACATGTCCGTGAAGGCTGCGAGCTCAAGGGTCGACTGGCTGCTGTTCCTGCTGCTCGGCGCCATGTGGGGCAGCAGCTACCTGTTCATCAAGATCGGCGTCGAGGCGGGTCTGCCGCCTTTGACCCTTGTGATGGGCCGGCTGCTCATCGGCGCGGCGCTCCTATTCATCGTCGTGCGCCTTGCCCGCGAGCCCCTTCCGCGGACGCTCAAGGAATACGCCAAGCTCAGCGTGCTGGGCTTCTTGGGCATCGCCCTGCCCTTCTACCTGATCACGGTCGCTGAGGCGAGCACCGACTCCGCCCTTGCAGCCGTCCTCGTCTCGCCCGTGCCGCTGTTCGTGATCCCCATGAGCGCGCTCTTCCTGCACGATGAGCGGCTGACCCCGGCGCGCATCGCCGGCGTGGTCATCGGCCTGATCGGGGTCGCGATCCTGGTCGGCTTCGACCCGGCGTCGCTCGTCAAGAACGACTTTGGCGCAGAGCTGCTCCTCGTGGCGTCGGCGGTGTCCTACGCAATCGCCGGCGTCTATGCCAAGAGGTACATCGTGGGCTACCGGCCCATGATCCCGGCGCTGTTCGAGGTGACGACCGCACTGGTGATGATCGCCGTGGCGGCCTTCATCTTCGAGCGGCCGTGGGAGGCTCCGATCAACTTCGATTCCGTGTTGTCAGTCGGGTGGCTGGGCATCTTCGGTTCCGGCCTGGCGTTCGTGATCTTCTTCCGGCTCATCACCAACTGGGGCGCCACGCGAACCTCGACGGTCGCGTACCTGATGCCGGTGGTCGGCATCATCCTGGGCGCGCTTGTCCTGAGCGAGGCGATCACCGCCAGCCGGCTGTTCGGCACCGCGCTGGTCATCGGTGGCGTGGCGCTGGTCAACATCAAGCGCGAGGCGATCGCGTCACTCTTGGGTGGGTCGCGCGGTCGCCAGCCACCGACGTCCGAGGCGACGGCCGAGGTTGTGACCGAGCAGCGCTGATTCCCAGCGGTCAGAAAACTTGGTATCTGGACAGAACTAGTTTCCGCTGGTAGCCTTCCGACCCATGAGCACCACCTCGCCTGCCCAAGGCACCTCTACCCAGCCCATCACGCTGCGCGACCGCTTCTCGGCCTGGACTGAGATCATGCAGACGGCCAACGCCCCCGTCGACAAGCCGCTCGACGGCCTGGGCAAATGGCTCGTCATGACCCGCGCGGCCGTCTTCCCCATGACCCTCTGGTCGGGCACGATCGGCGCCCTCCTTGCCGTCGAGCAGGCGCGGCTCGCACCGGCCGGCACGATTTCGATCGACTGGATCGCCGTGGTGCTCGCGGTGATCGGCATCGTCCTCGCCCACGCGGCGAACAACCTGATCAACGACTACTTCGACATGACCGGCGGCATCGACACCGACGGCTACGTCCGCGCCCTGTACGCGCCGCATCCGGTCCTCTCCGGCTGGGTCACCAAGGCCACGTTGCGCAACGTGATGGTCGCGCTCACCGTGTTGGGCGGCCTGATCATGCTGTTGCTCGCCTACTGGCACGGCCCGCTCGTCATCGTCTTCGCGCTCGCCGGCCTGTTCCTGTCAGTCTTCTACGTCGCCCCGCCGTTCAGCCTCAAGCGCCACGGCCTGGGCGAGCTCGACGTGTTCCTGACCTGGGGCCCGCTGATGATCGGCGGGACATATCTCGTCGCGGTCACGCCGCTCGACCCCAGCAAGCTCATCGGGGTGATGCTCTTCTCAATGCCCTACGCGCTGCTCGTGACGAGCGTGCTGTTCGGCAAGCACATCGACAAGATCGAGCCTGACACCAAGCTCGGCATCCACACCGTGCCGGTCATCTTGGGTGAGAAGCTGGCCCGGCGCACCAACCAGGCGCTGATGATCCTTTCTATCCGCTCACAGTGGCCGCGGTGCTCGCGGGCTGGGTGGGTCCGTGGGTGCTGCTCGCGGTGCTGGCGATCCCCACCCTGTGGAGCGTGCTGCGGGTCTACAACTCGCCCAAGCCCGCCGGCCCGCCACCGTGGTACCCGGCGCGCGGCTGGCCGCTGTGGTTCGTCGGCTTCGCCTTCCGCCACGTCCGACTCGCAGGCTTCCTGCTGACGATCGGCCTGGTGCTCAACGTCCTCGTCCCGGTGAAGCTGCCGCTCCCCTGGCTCTAGCCGCGCGGCCCTAGTTGAAGGGCCACGCGCCTTCCTTCCAGGTGCAATCACCGCGCTCAGGCCAATCCGCGTAGTACGCGACATCGTCCCCGACGGCAAGCGTCAGCTGCAGATTGCAGGTTCGACCAAACACTGGGTCCCGGCCTTGGGGGCCGATGAAACCGTGCACTGTGTAGTCGGCGGGCTCAATCGCCATCGGCGTCGAGGACGAATCGAGCCATCCCTGCGCGACGGTGCCATCCGCGTTACCGACCGTGAAGACAGGACGCGGGCCGTTGCCGCCGTCCCAACCCTTGGAGTCGAGCACGATGCGCGCAGGCTGATAGCCGGGGTCGACGGCGAGCGGCATTGTTGTGACGACTGTGCCGGTGGCATCGTCGACGAGCACGTCCTTGCCTGGCGCGATGCCGTCCGCGTCGGCCGGGCCGGAGATGAGCCGCACATACCAGACGTTGTGCTCGCCCTGGCCGATGAAGCGCGGGTCCACATCGTTGAGGCTGCCCGCGTCGATGGGATAGGCGAGAACGGCCGTGTCACCCTGCCCTGCGGCCGCGGCGATCACCTCGTCGAGCGTCATCTGCAGGTTGCCCGGCGGCCCATTGGGGTCCGGCTGGTCGAGACCCAATTCCTCGTCGTTGGCCCAGGCCACGCGGTCGATGACGAGGCGCGACGCGCATTCCTGACGCTGCGCCGGATCGCACTGCCATGACCGGGCGTCGCCCGCATGGACGATCAGCGCTACCTGGGCAGATGGGCCGGCCGGTCCGCCGGGTGGGCATCTTTATGAACGTGTTCGACGCCCACGTGAACCGCTCCCCGGTAGCGGCTACCGTGGTAACTTCCACGCACCGGCCGGGGCTTTATCAGGCGGCGTTTCGTGAGGCTGCG
>DAIERN010000076.1 GCA_027346765.1 Chloroflexota bacterium
GTGGTCCGCCTCGCGCAGCGCCTCCGAGAACGACGCCAGCATGCCGCCGCTGATCGCGTTCAGCCGCTCGGGCCGGTTGAGGGTGATGGTTGCCACGTGGTCGCTGACGTCGTACAGCAGGTCGCGGTACTCCATAACGGTTCTGCTCCTCGCTCGATGTCGTGCCGTGCGGCCAGCATAACACCGGTCCCGGCCGCGCAGGGGCGCTGCCGCCTCCCGCCTCCCGCCTCCCGCCTCCACGTTCCATCCTCCAGTCTCCGCGCTCGTGCCTACGCGCGCCGTGCGGGACAATGTCTCTCGTCCGCGGCAGCAGCGGCCGGGCGACCACAGGAGCGAGGCCATGCCGAAGGCGGCGCTGAACGGCATCGAGATCCACTACGAAGTCCACGGCGAGGGCACGCCGCTCGTGCTCGCCCACGGCTACACCGCGTCACTCGAGATGTGGCGCGACCAGGTGCCCGCCTTCTCCTCGCAGTACCGCCTCGTCATCTACGACTGCCGCGGCCACGGCGCCTCCACCGCACCGGCCGGCCTCGACCGCTACAGCCTCGCCCGCGATTACGTCGGCGACCAGCTCGCGCTGATGGACCACCTCGGCATCGACCGCGCGTACGTCGGCGGCCTGTCGATGGGCGGCATGATCGCCCAGGAGTTCGTCCTCCAGCACCCCGAGCGCGTCTCGGCCGCGCTCCTCTTCGACACCGGCCCCGGCATGGGCGCCGTGGCGCGCGACCCGGCGTTCGCCGCCCGCTTCGGCCAGATGCGCGAAACGATGCAGGCCCTCGCCCGCACGAAGGGCATGGGCGCCATCATTGACGCGATGCGCAACAGCCCGATGACCTTCCGCCCGCCCCCCGGCACGCCGGTGCCCGAGGGTGTGCGGCGGCACGTCGAGAACATGCGCCAGATGAGCGTCGATGGCTATCTCGGTGGCGGCAAGGCGCTCCAGGACTGGGCCGGCAGCCTCGACCGGCTCCACCAGATCACCGCGCCGGCGCTCGTGCTCGTCGGCGAGCATGACGCGCTGCTGCCCGCGAGCCGCCTGATTCACGAGCGCATCGCCGGCAGCCGCTTTGCGCTCCTGCGCAACAGCGGCCACGGCACAAACCTCTGGCGCCCCGAAGCCTTCACCCGCGCCACCATGGACTTCCTCGCCGACGTCGACGCCCGCCGCCCCGTCGCCGGCGAGATCATCGTGCCGTAGCGCGCGAAGGAGCAGCATGCCGCCCAGTCAGCGCACAACCCGCAGCAAGAAGCCCGCAGCCGGCAGGACGCCGCCCGTCGAGGAGCCGGGCGGCCCGTCTGGGAAGTGGGCGACCTACGAGCGCGCGCTGATCATCACCGCGCACCCGGACGACGCCGAGTTCCTCGCCGGCGGCACGATCGCGAAGATGTGCGACCTCGGCTGGGACGTGCGCATCTGCGTCGCCACCAGCGGCGACAAGGGCACCCGCGACCCCGACATGCGCCCGCAGGAGCTGGCTGCCATCCGGGAGGCCGAGCAGCGCGCGGCGGCGAAGGTGCTCGGCCTCAGCGAGTGCATCTTCTGGGGCTACCCGGACGGCTTCCTGCTCGAGACGCCGGAGCTTCGCGGCCAGGTCGTCGCGCTGATCCGCCGCCTCAAGCCCGACGTCGTGATCAGTTGGGACGGCTTCCGCCCCGGCTTCAACCACCACGACCATCGCGCCATCGGCCGCGTCGTCCGCGACGCGCTCTATCCCGCCGCCCACGACCCGCTGTACTTCGTCGAGCAGCGCGCCGATGGACTCGCCGCCCACCGCACCGCCGAGCTGCTGCTCGCCGGCGCCGAGGACGCCGACTTCCACGTCGACATCGAGCCCTGGCTCGAGCGCAAGGTCGACGCCATCCTCTGCCATACGAGCCAGATCGACGGCCGCACGCGCGACGACATGCTGAAGCGCTGGCGCGAAGCGGCGAAGAAGGACCGCGAGCGCCGCAAGCGCACCGGCTTCCGATTCTCGGAGTCCTTCAAGCGCATCGAAATGCGCCGCCCGCCCGCCGCGCCTCCGCCGCCGTAGGGCCGCTTCTCGCCGCGCTCCGCGCAGGTTCCAGGTTCCAGGTTCCAGGTTCCAGGTTCTTGGTTCTTGGTTCTTCTTCGTCCCCCGTCCCCCGGTTCTACGGCCTGCCGCCGCGCGGTACCATGGTTGACGATGGAATCCCTGGCCTACCACTTCTTCGTCGCCGGCTACGTCCTCTCTCTGGTCGCCACCGCCGCGTACGTCGCCATCCCGCTCTGGCCGCGCGTCGCGTATCGCAGCGCGGCGACGACCGCCGGCACCAACGTCACCATCGCCGCGAAGAGCGAGCCGCCAGCGTTCCTCCCGGCGCTCGCCACCGGCGCGAGCTGGATGATGTTCGTCGCGCTGACCTGCTCGCTCGCCTTCCGCTGGGCCGCCACGGGCCACCCGCCCTACACCAACATGTACGAATACACGATCGCCCTTGGCTGGGGCTGCTCGCTCTTCTACGTCATCTTCGAGCGCGTCTACCACCAGCGCGCGCTCGGGGCGGTGCTGCTACCAGGCATCGCCGCGCTCTTCACCGTCGCGCTCATCTACTTCCCGGAGCACATCGAGCCGCTGATCCCGGCGCTCCAGGCGAACCGCATCTTGGCGATCCACGTCGGCATGATGATGCTCGCGTACAGCGCGCTGTCGGTGTCGTTCGGCGCCGCGGTGCTGTACTTCGTGCAGGGCGGCAAGCGCCGCTTCGCCCGCCTGCCCTCCGCCGGCCGGCTCGAGGAGATCGCGCACAGGTCGGTGCTCGTCGGCTTCCCGATGCTGGCGCTGGGCATCGTCGCCGGCGCGATCTGGGCGGAGAACGCCTGGGGCCGCTACTGGGGCTGGGACCCGAAGGAGACGTCGGCGCTCGTCACGTGGCTGATCTACGCCGGCTACCTGCACGCGCGCGGCCTCAAGGGCTGGCGCGGCAACCGCGCGGCGGCGATCCTGATCCTCGGCTACATCGGCGTGCTGTTCACGTACTTCGCCGTCAACCTCTGGGTCGCCGGCCTCCACTCCTACGCCGGCGTGTGATAGTGGCCCATCAGCGCGCCGTCTCGCCGGCACAACCCGCGATCGCCGCGACCCACGCGTCAACCGCCCACGATGAACACGAGTTCATCAGTGCGGGCGTCGATGAAGCTCACCTGATAAGTCGGCCGCGGCAGGTGGAGCGACGCCCCCAGCGGACCGCCCGAAGGCCGGACGATGCCGCCGACGGGCATCTGCGATACCGCCCAGACTAGCCGTGGCCCGCTGCCTGAGTAGGGCGAAGTCAACTCGACGAGGACGGCCTCGCGCAGCGTTGCGCCGTCCCATAACGCTGCCTTGATCGCCGCCTCGCGGCTGAAGCCCGGCTGGGTGCCAGCCGGGGGCGCGGCCAGATGGATCTCAGGGGCGGACGAGGCGAGCCCGGCGGCTGTCTGCAGGACGACGCTCGGCGGAGAGACGGCAGATGTCGGCGTGCCGTGCACCGCGGAGGGAGTTGGGCCCGGAAGGGCACCGGCAGCCATGAACGCTCCCCCTGCCACGACCGCCAGGAGCGCCGCCGAGAACAGGGCAGCCCGACGATTCAGAATGCGCATAGCGAATCCCATATGTCCCTCCGGAGCGCGGACGTCCCACTCATCGAGTAATATTGCGCATACACGTTCGAGTCGCTGCCTGCGAAGCTCTCCCACCCGTTGATCCAGATGTGCCCGTCGTCCAGTGTCTCGGTTACAAACGATCCCCCGGGCATTTGATCCGCCAAGTTCTGAGTCTCTCCCGCGTTTTGCGCTGCGGTGGGTTGAAAATACGCCGGCAGTGTTTGCAAGACATTGCCGTGCGCCTCGAACGTGAACACAGGTGGACCCGCATCAGCGTAGAGCATCGTGTAGTAAGTAGACGTGCCGGGAGGGTCTGCATTGTCGAAGAGGATGTAGGGATGGACAACGCCGGGTGCGTCCGTGTACTGGATGAAATTGTAGCGGCGGCCGAATGGGAACGCGAGCCAGCCGACTTGTGCAAAGTCTTGGCCATCCACCGTGTCGAGCATCACCCAGGCGGCGCTGGCGCCATGAGGAGAACCGTAGGACACCCAAGGCCCATAACCGGAGTAGTTGAGAATATTGGAATAGGCGCCACCCACCCTTGACCCCACCGATCTGTACCACCCAATGCCCCGGGCCGTCGGCTGCGGGTCGGGTGAGCGATTAGGCCGGCAGGGCATACAGCCCGTTACGCCCAGGTTGTAATCCCCCGCGATCGCCGAAAGGTCAAAGATGTTCACCGTACCGTCGCCGTTGACATCGGCCCATGGTTTGTACGCCGGGTCCGACGGTGGCCGTTGGTACGAGCTCGCCGTGATTGCAAGGTCGAAGATATTGATGACGCCATCGCGGTTGATGTCGTATGGGCAGTGCCCTGTCGCGGCGGCCAGCGGGCCTTGCGCTTGCGGGGCGCTCGGCACCGGTGCTGCTGCGGGTGGCGTGCACGTGTGCCCCGTTGTGTCTGCCGTCCCGTCGTAATAGGTGTTTGCTTGCGCGGAGAAGTCGGCGGCGTTCACAGTGAACGTCCCGCTAATCGAGTCACCGCCGTCCGGCGAGCCGAAGGTGTAGAGGTGGATCTTCGAACAGCCGCTCGCGGCGGGTGTCAGCGTGAAGGTGGCGAGGAGCTTGCCGCTCGCGTTCGTCGCGGAGTAGCCCGCGCATCCGAACACCACGCCCCCGCCATCGGCGTCGAAGGCTCCGGTGTTCGCGGCCGGGCACGTGCCGCTCCCGACCGACGGGTCGAACACCCCGCCCGCAGCGCTCGCCGAACTGAAGCTGAAGACCGCCGGATCCCAGCGCACGTGCAGGTTGAATCCCTGGTAGCTGTCGCCGACGACGCCCACCGCGTACACCGGGACCTGCACCTTCCCGTTGGCGAGCGCCGGGCTACCGACGGCGATGCCGGGCCCGCTGCCGCTCGCGTGCGCTAGCGGGGGGGGGGGCGAGGCTCAGGAGGACGCCAAACGCCGCGAGCGGGATCAGCCAAAGCAGGGACTTCATCCGCGTCTCCCTTCTCCTCGTCCCCCACAGTAATCGTGGGTACGGAGAAAGTCAAGCAATTGTGCGAGGGACTCGCGAAGCATCATGGGTGCCCCGCCTCACGCGCCCGGCACGCGCCCTCCATCCAGTCTCCTTCCTCCAGCGTCCATCCCTCGGCGCTATCATGCCGCGGGCTTCCTTGGGCGGTCGCGCGACCCCTGGACGGAGACTTGCAGGGGAAGACGCAGATCGCGTTCGAGCGCGGCACGGCCCGCCACCGTCACACGAAGCGCGCGGCTGCCTTCGATCCGTGCCACCCATCGCAGTTCGAACACGCGCACCGCAATCGCTGCCCCAAGCGCGCCGCCAATGTGGTGCCGCCGCTCTGTCCAGTCGAGACACGTCGTGGCAAACTTCCGCTTCGATCGCCGCACCCGCTCGACGTCCACACCGAAGTCAGAGAACCATGCCGCACCGGCCGGCGTGACGGCGAACTCCCGACCACTGCGCGACAGGATCCCCCGTGCCACGAGCGTGTCGGCCAACCCCACACCCAACTGGCCTGCCAGGTGGTCGTAACACGTGCGGGCACGCTGGACGGCTGTAGGTGTGGGCCGGGGGCTGGGCGCTGGCCCCGGTTGCGGCGTGATTGCCGAGAGCGCTTCGATCGCATGGGCCACGTCCGCGTTCGCGATCCGGTAGTAGCGGTGCCGGCCCTGCACGTCACGATCCAGCAGCCCGCCATCCACGAGCTGCGCGAGGTGGCCGCTGGCGGTCTGCGGTGCGATCCAGGCGACGCGGGCAAGCTCGCCCGCGGTGAGCGCTCGGCCATCGAGCAGCGCCGCGAGCATCGCCGCGCGCGACGCGTCGCCAACGAGGCTTGCGACTGACGCCAGGGTCGCGCCCTGAGGGCCAGAGTCTGTGTCCACCGCGGTCATGCACGAATGGTACAGCGCGACGTACACGATCGATTCGTCCGTCGCCGAAACAATGGCGCCGTCTCGGCCGGTACAACAGGACCATGAAGACTTCGCCCGCACATCGAACCATCCAGCCATCAATCCTCTACTACGGCACGCCGGTTTCGCTGATCAGCACAACGAACCCGGACGGCACACCCAACCTCTCGCCGATGTCCTCTTCGTGGGCGCTCGGCAACCGCATCGTCCTTGGCATGGCGACCAGCGGCCGGGGCTTTCTCAATATTGAGCGCACGATGGAGTGCGTCATCAACATGCCCTCGCCGGAGATCTGGAAGGAGGTCGAGCGTATCGCCGACACCACGGGCGTCGACCCGGTGCCAGACCACAAGGCCGCGATGGGCTACCGCTTCGAGCCAAAGAAGTTCGAGTGCGCAGGGCTCACGCCGCTCGCCTCGGAGGTGGTCGCGCCGCCGCGCGTCGCCGAATGCCCGCTCCAGTTCGAAGCGCGCGTGCTGGCCATTCATCGCGCGACCCCTTCCGAGAGCGACGGCCCGGTCCCGGTGGCCGCGATCGAGACCCGCGTTGAGCGTGTGCACGCGCATGAGTCCATCGTCATCCCCGGTTCGAACCACATCGACACGAGCCGGTGGAGTCCCCTCTTCTACGTTTTTCGCCACTACTTCGGCCTGGGCCGGGAACTGGGGACGAACTATCGAGTGGAAGCCTGAACCGGAAGTCTGAGCGGGGGCCGGGGTTTCCCAGGCCGCGATACCGCCGACAGGCGTCTGTGATGCCCGCCCGGGCTGCCCTATCATGACCCCCGGGAGCCGACGATGGCCCGATGCCACCCCGCCGCTACCGTCGCCGCGACCATCGCGCTCGCGCTGCTCGGCCTCGGCTTCATGGCCTGGCTCGCCGTGCAGGCCACTTTGGCCCTGATTTCCGATCTCTCGATTCCTCTGGTGTGAGCCATGCCTCCGAACGCACAGATCCGAGCACCCCAAGGCTTCAACCGG
>DAIERN010000077.1 GCA_027346765.1 Chloroflexota bacterium
GAGCAGCTCGCGCCGGTCGATCCGCCGGCGGCAGTGATGCACGTCCTTGGTGCTTTGTGGGACGCGGGTCACGCCGCGTTCCTGGTGGGCGGCGGAGTGCGCGACGCGCTGCTGGGCAAGCCCGTCACCGACTGGGACGTAGCCACCGACGCGCTGCCCGAACGCCTGCTGGAGCTCTTCCCGACGGGCGGGTACGACAACCGCTTCGGAACGGTCCGGGTACCGTCGGGCGATCTCGAGCTGGAAGTCACGACCTTCCGGCGCGACCACCAATATGCCGATCACCGCCGGCCGGATTCGGTGACGTTCACCACGTCGCTCGACGAGGACCTGGCTCGGCGCGACTTCACTGTCAATGCCATCGCCTGGTCGCGCGACGGCCTGGCCGACCCGACCGGTGGGCTGCCCGACCTGACCGCCGGCCTACTGCGTGCGGTGGGCGATCCCGCCACGCGGTTCGATGAGGACGCGCTGCGGCCGTTGAGAGCCGCACGGCTGGCGGCGCAGCTCGGTTTCCAGATCGAGCCGGCCACCCTGGCCGCGATGAGCACGACGGCCGCGACCGTCGAATACGTCTCGACCGAGCGGATCGGCGAGGAGCTGCGCAAGATGCTGCGCGCCGCCCAGCCGTCGCGCGCGCTGCAGATCCTGGCCGACACCGGGGTCCTGCGCTATGCCCTGCCCGAGCTCGACCTGCAACGCGGCGTTGCCCAGGACAAGGCACCGGGCATGGACCTGTGGGCGCATTGCCTGGCCGCAACAGATGCTGCCGCACGGCTGGATCCAGGCAATCCCCGTTTACGCCTCGCGGCGCTGGTCCACGACATCGGCAAGCCGGCCACGCTGGCCGACGGCCATTTCATCGGCCACGACACAGAGGGCGCGCGTCTGGCTCAGCTGATGCTCGCTCGCCTCGCCTTCCCGCGACGCGACGTCGAGGCCGTCGCGGACCTGGTGCGCCATCACATGTTCAGCTACGAGTCGCGCTGGAGCGGCGCGGCCGTGCGCCGCTTCATCAAGCGCATCGGCCGTGACCAGGTGAACGACCTGCTCAATCTGCGCGCGGCCGACAACATCGGCAGCGGCCTGCCGGCCAACGCCGGCCAGCTCGACGAGCTGCATCGCCGGGTCGCGGCTGAGCTCGCCGCCGGGGCACCCCTGACCCTGCGCGAGCTCGCGGTGCGCGGCGACGACCTGACCGCGGCGCTTTCCCTCCGGCCGGGCCCCGCGGTGGGCCAGCTGCTGGACCACCTTTTGCAGTGGGTGCTCGATGATCCGTCGCGCAACGCGCGCGTGGACCTCATCGCCGAGGCACGCGCCGAAATGGAGAGGACGAGCGCCGGGTGATCGAAGCACTCCTCCAGGCTGAGCGCCTGCTCATTCACGGCATGGTCGACCAGGCTGAGCAGATCTACGCCCGCGCCATCGAGCAGGACCCACATAACGCGATCGCGGTGGTGGGCCTGGCGCGCGTCGCGCTCGAGCGCGGCAATGAGCAGCTGGCGCTCAAGCGAGCGCGCGAGGCACTCCAGATCGACCCGGACAACGTGGCCGCGCAGCGCCTGGAGCAGCGCCTGGCCGAAGTCTTCGCCGAGCGCGAGCGGCCGGCAGAGCCGTCTCAGCCAGCCGCCGAAACGGCGCGCGCGTCGGAGCGGGCGGTCTTCAATCGCAACCCCTCGATGGCCGATCATGCCGCGGCCGAAGAGCGCCGTGCGTCACAGCTGGCAAACGCCGGCCCGTCGGACTCGAGCGACCCGGCTCACGAGTCGCGCGGCCCGCAGCGCCGTTCCGGACTGTGGCGTCGGATACTGGGCGAGTGAGGGACATTGACTGATGCGCATCCTGGTCACCGGTGGCGCGGGCTACGTTGGCAGCACCACCGCTGAGCGGCTGATCGGTACCGGCCACGACGTCGTGGTCTACGACTCGTTGATCCGCGGCCATCGCGCCGCGGTGCCGGCCGGCGCGACCCTGGTCCAGGGCGACATCGGTGGTGCCGCGGCATTCGAGCAGGCGCTGCGCCAGCACGAGATCGAGGCGGTCCTGCAATGCGCTGGATTGGCCCTCGTGGGGGAGTCGGTGGCTCAACCGGATCGTTACTTCGAGGTCAACGTCGTATCGGGCCCAAAGATGCTCGACGCGATGCGCGCCGCCGGCGTGAAGCGCATCTGCTTTTCGTCGAGCGCCGCCGTGTATGGCGTGCCGCAGTCGACGCCCATCGAGGAAGACCACCCGCTGCGCCCGGTCAACCCGTATGGCGAGACCAAGCGCGCCTTCGAGGGGATGCTCGACTGGTACAGCCGCGCCTTTGGCATTGGCGCCGTGTCGCTGCGTTACTTCAACGTTGCCGGCGCCACGGCGGAGCGCGGCGAGGACCACCGGCCGGAGACGCACCTCATCCCGAACATCCTGAGCGCGTTCGCCGGCGGGCCTCCGCTCAAGGTTTTCGGCACCGACTACCCGACCAAGGACGGTACCTGCATCCGCGACTACATCCACGTCGACGACCTGGCCGATGCCCACGCTGCCGCGCTCGCGCTGACTGCGGACGTTGCCGGCCAGCACGTGGTCTGCAACCTGGGCTCGGGCTCGGGCTTCAGCGTGCTGGAAGTGCTCGAAGCGGCTCGACGCGTGGTCGGCCGGGAGGTTCCGCACGAGATCGCCGCGCGACGCGCGGGTGACCCGCCGGTGCTCGTCGCGAGCAACGAGCGCGCGCGCCAGCTGCTGGGCTGGGAGCCGCGCCGCGGCACACTGGCGGAGATGATCGGCTCGGCGTGGACCTGGCGCCAGGGCCATCCGGCGGGCTACGAGTAAAGTCGCGCGATGCCCGGCAAGCAGCGGCCCGTCGTCATTCCCGCCAATCCGCGCGACTGGCGGCCGCAGAAGATCCATCACGGCCGCTTCGTGCCCCAGATCGTCGATCCGGTCGTCGAGCCGCTGTGGCGTGGGACGCGGGTCATCGTCCACTACCGCGACTCGGAGCTGCACGACCAGTGGGGCGACATCGAGGTGCTCGATGAGTTCGGCGACGATGCGACAGCGGACGCGCCCATGGCGCTCGATTTCCTGCGCCGCTCGGTGCTCGCGAGCGAAGCGGTGATCGACGGCATCATCACCACCCAGGCGACCGGCGGCGGCGAGGGGCTGGCGATCGTCTTGACCGGCCGGACCAAGCCCATCCAGCGCCTGTTCATAGGTGGGCCCGGCAGCGAGGTGACGTTCGAGCCGCCCAGGGACACCCGTCATGCGGGCGAGCCGGCGTTCGTGGCACTCGACCTGTTGAGCGTCGACGGCCAGCAGCTCTTCGACGTGCCGCTGCTGGAGCGCAAGCGGCAGCTCGAGGGTGTCGTGTCTGAAAGCGAGCTGGTGCGCGTGTCCCCGGTCGTCCGGCCACCGCTGCGCCAGTGGTTCGCGAGCTGGCGCGCCGCGGGTTTCGAGGGGCTGGTCCTGAAAGCATCCAACAGCCGCTATGAGCCCGGCGGCCAGACGAACCAGTGGGCGACGGTCCAGCGGATGCCGCGCGCATAGTGCGCGACTGGCCCATCGTCGTGCGCCAGGCGCGCGCGGCTGACAAGGACGCGGTGCTGGGCTTCGCCACCTCCACCTGGGATGGCTGGGACTACATCCCGCAGGCGTGGCCAGTGTGGCTCGCCGCGACCGACGGCGTGATGCTGGTCGCCTGCCGGCCCAGCGATGACCGCCCGGTCGCGATCACCCGCGTCGCACTCGTCTCACCCACCGACGCGTGGCTCGAGGGCATCCGCGTTGATCCAGCGGTACGCGGCATGCAGGTCGCGTCCGATCTCCAGGTGGCGGAGCTCCTGTGGGTCGCCGCCCAGGGCGCGACCGTACTTCGCTACGCGACGTCGGCGCGCAATGAAGGCTCGCATCGCCTGGGGGCGCGCGACGGCATCGAGCTGCTCTTCGCGTATCGCAACTACTGGTGGTCGCCCGACTCGGATGGCGAGCCGCACGAGCCAAGCGGCTTCGATGGCGCGATCCGCGAAGCCGCGACGGCCCTGCGCGTGCGGGTACTCCAGGATCTGGCGGCGGCGGGACGCGTCGCGCAACCCGCTGACGGGGACCAGATGTGGGCGCTGCTGTCGGCAGACGCCAGCTTCAACGCCGCGCAACGGTTGTACGAGCCGCGGCCATGGGCACTGGGCGAGTTGACCGCGGAGCGATTCGCGCGCCACGTCGAGCGCGGCGAGGTTCTCTCGCTGGACGGCCGCGCCGTCGCGATCCTGTTACGCGAACAGCTCCCCGGCGAGGATTCCTCGCTCCGCCTGGCAATGCTCGCCGGCGCACCTGATGAAGTCGTCGCACTGGTCGATGAGGTGCGCGCGGTCGTGGGCAAGACATTCCGCTTCCGACTACCACTCGACAGCGTTCTGGACACGGCCGTTTACGACCTACTTATAGACGCGGGCTACCGATGCGGCGATTGGGGACTGCACATCCTGGGCCGGCCCATGGACGGCGCGCACCCGCTGCCGAAAGTTGACCCCAACCGCCTCGTCCTCGCGGAGGATCCGCGCAAGATCCTCGAGCCGATCGACCTCTGATGCCGACCGTCGTCAAGAAAAAGCGCAGGGCGAAGCCGGATCCGGTCAAGACCTGGGTCAAGCGGCTCGACCGGACGCGCCCCGGTTTGATGGACGACACCCTGACCGCACTGCGCCAGATGTACGGCACGCCCACCTGGCAGCGCGTCTATGACCCGACCAGCGAGCTCGTGCTGACCATGCTGTCGGCCAACTCGGCCGACATCAACGCCGAGAAGGCGTTCGACCTGCTGTGCCGCCACTGGCCGGCGCCGGGCAGCCGGGAAGACGAGGGGAAAGCGCCCAAGTTTCGGTCGGGCTGGGGCGGCGTCGGCATCAGCGAAGCCAGCGCCGACTGGGCAGCAGTCGAGTTCGCCGACATCGGCGAGCTGACCGACGTCATCCGGCCGGGCGGCCTCGCCAACCAGAAAGCGCCGCGCATCCAGGCCGCGCTGCGCCACATCCGCGAGCAACGGGGCGACTACTCGCTCGAGTTCCTGGGCGGACTGACACCGCCCGACGCGCTCGCCTGGCTGACGCAGGTCAACGGCATCGGCCGCAAGACCGCCAGCGTGGTGCTGTTGTTCTCGTTTGGCATGGAGCTCATGCCGGTCGATCGGCATATCGAGCGGGTCAGCATGCGCATCGGACTCATCCCCACCAGGATCGCCAATGACGGCTTGATGCACGACATGCTCCAGGCGCAGCTGCCGGCGGGCCGTGTCCACGAGGCGCACGTCAACCTGATCACCCACGGCCGCCAGACGTGCCACGCGCAGCGGCCCGAGCACGAACGGTGTGCCATCGCCGACCGCTGTCGCTACTTCAACCCCAAGGCGCCTTAGAGTCAAACCCGAGGAGGCAACGTGTCCAACTTGAAGCAGCTCGTCGACGACTTCCTGAAAAATGAATACGAGACCTCGCCGGTGATGGCGACGACACTCGGCCTGACCGAGTACGACGAGCGGCTGGACGACATGTCGGCGGCCTCATTCGCCAAGCGCGACTCCGACGCCGCCGACTGGCTCAAACGCTTCGAATCGGTGGACCCGTCAACACTCGACTTCGACGACCAGATCGACCGCGACCTCGCGATCGCGACGTTGCGCGGCCGGACGATCGGCGCCGACTGGCAGGTCTGGAAGCGCGACCCCACGATCTACTCGGGGCCCATCCTGGGTGGCCTCTTCAGCCTGTTCCTGCACCGGCTCCGGCCCACTGCAGATCTGGTCGACGCCGCCGTGGCGCGGCTCGAGCAGGTGCCGGAAGCTCTGGCGCAGGCCACGGCCAACCTCGATCCGGCCCTGGGCGCGAAGCTGATCCTCGAGCGCGGCATGGGCTCGGCCAAGGCCGGCGGCGCGTACGTGCGCAACATGCTCATGGACGAGGCGGAAACGGACGAGCAGAGAGAGCGCCTGCGCGCGGCGGGCGCCAAGGCGGGCGATGCTTTCGACGCTTTCGTCGCGCACCTGGCAAGCCTCATCGACAAGGCAAGCGGCACCTGGGCGTACGGCGAGGAGCGCTACAGCCGCCAGCTGCGCGAGCGCGAGGCGCTGAACTTCGATGCGCGCACGCTGCGCGAGATGGGTCAGGCGGAGTACGACCGGCTGGACGCGGAGATGAGCCAGCTCGCCCGTGATGCCAGGGGCGACTCAGACTGGCGCAAGGTGCTCGAGGATGCGAACGAGGACCACCCCGCGACCGAAGAGGAGATGCGCGCGGAGTACGCCGAGTGGACGCAGAAGTCGCACGACTTCCTGGCCGCGACCGGACTGGTGTCGCTGCCCGAAGGCGAGCGGTGCGAGGTCGAGCCGTCGCCGTTCTTCCAGCGGCCGCTCCTGGCGGTCGCGTCGTACATCGGGCCGCCGGCGTTCAGCAACACCCTCACCGGCCACTTCTTCGTGCCCTTCGCGCCTGAGGGCACGTCGCCGGAGGAGGTGCAGAAGCGTCTCGAGGGCAACTGCAGCGCAGGCATCCCCACGACCGCCGTGCACGAGGCGTATCCGGGTCACCACTGGCATATCAGCTGGAGCAAGGTCCACGCGCCCAAGCTGTGCGTCGTGCTGAGCACGCCCTACTTCAGCGAGGGCTGGGCGCTTTACGCCGAGCGCGTCATGCGCGAGCGCGGCTTCTTCGAGGACCCGCTGCACGTCCTCAATCACCTCGAGGCGACGATCTTCCGCGCCGCGCGCATTGTGGTCGACACGTCGCTCCACATGGGCGAGATGACCTACGACGAGGGCGTGTGCGTGACGCTGCCCGAGCTCCTCGCCCAGGGCTGGTCTGCCCGCGAAATCAGGTACTTCTTGCTTCGCACGCATTATCGTCAGCCCGTGCGTCTCGAGCAGAGCGCCCTGGACGACGCGCGCG
>DAIERN010000078.1 GCA_027346765.1 Chloroflexota bacterium
TACGTTGAGAACGGCGTCAACGAGCCGCAGGAGCCGTTGCCGCTGGGCCAGGGAATGACGTCGCGCATCATCCAGACGCGCCAGCCGGTGCTGCTCAACAAGGCGTCGGACCACGAGGACATGGCCAGCCACGGCATCGGCACGATCGCCAAGTCATACCTTGGGGTGCCCATCCTCGCGGGCGACAACGCGATCGGCGCGGTCAGCGTCCAGAGCGTGACCCAGGAAGGCCGCTTCGGCGAAAACGACGTGCGGCTGCTGACGACGCTCGCGGCCAATATCGGCAGCGCTATCCAGAACGCCCTTCTCTACGGCGAGTCGCAGCGCCGCGCGACGGAGATGTCGACCCTCGCCAGCGTCGCCCGCGAGATCTCGGCGACGCTCGATCTCGACTCGCTGCTGCCGCGCATCGCCACCCAGGCGCATGACCTCCTCGACGGCACGTCAGCGGCGGTGTTCCTGCGCGATCGCGACGGTCAGAAGTTCCGCGCCACGGCTGCGGTCGGCACCATCGCCGACCAGATCAGGCAGATGACCGTCACCCTGGGCCAGGGAATCATCGGCTCGCTCGCGGCCGAGGCGCGCGCCGAGGTCATCAACGACGTCACCAAGGACAGCCGTGCGATCCAGATCGTGGGCACGCCACAGAACGAGATCGAGCGCCTGCTGGTGGCGCCGCTGATCGGCCGCGAGGGCGTCAACGGCATGATGGCCGTGTGGCGCACCGGCGCCTATCGGCCGTTCACGTCGGTCGACCTGGACTTCCTCGTTGGCCTGTCGCAGAACACTGCGATCGCCATAGACAACGCGCGCGTCTTCGCCGAGCTGCGCGAGGCGCGCGAGGCAGCGGACGCGGCCAACCAGGCCAAGAGCGCGTTCCTGGCGACGATGAGCCACGAGATCCGCACGCCAATGAACGCGATCATCGGCATGAGCGGCCTCTTGGGCGACACCGAGCTCAACGCGGAGCAGCGCGACTACGCCGACACGATCAGAGCGTCGGGCGATGCGCTGCTCACGATCATCAACGACATCCTCGATTTCTCCAAGATCGAGGCCGGCAAGGTCGACCTCGACGCCGAGCCCTTCAGCCCGGCTGAGTGCATCGAGGGCGCGCTGGACGTCATTGCTCCTGCCGCTGCCGCCAAGGGCGTCGAGCTCGCCTACGAGGTCCAGGGTGACCTCCCGCCCGCGGTGGTCGGTGACATGGGCCGCCTCCGGCAGATCCTGCTCAACCTGCTGTCCAACGCGATCAAATTCACCGAAAAGGGCGAGGTCCTCGTCACGGTCGGCAGCCAGCAGGGCGAGCGCAGCGAGGTCGAGCTGCAGGTCTCCGTCAAGGACAGCGGCATTGGCATCTCAAAGGACCAGATGGGCCGTCTCTTCCAATCGTTCAGTCAGGCCGATTCGTCCATCGCCCGGCGCTACGGCGGCACGGGCCTGGGCCTCGCCATCAGCCGTCGGCTGGCGGAGGCGATGAACGGCGCGCTCACGGCCGAGAGCGCGGGCGTCCCGGGCGAAGGCTCGACCTTCCGACTGACCGTCAAGCTGCCCAACGCGCCGGCCACTGCCCTGCCGGCGGTGCCGCTGCTCAGGTCGGTCGAGCTCGCCGGCAAGCGGGCGCTGATCGTGGACGACAACGCCACCAACCGGCGCATCCTGCGGGCTCAGCTCGCGCGCTGGGACGTGGGCGTGCGCGACACCCAGTCGCCGGAAGAGGCGCTGCGCTGGATCCGCGAGGGCGAGACCTTCGACGTGTGCCTGCTCGACCTGTTCATGCCGGGCATGGATGGCATGGCGCTCGCGGAGCGAATCCGTCAGGCACTGCCGGTAATCACGCCCAAGCTCGTGCTCGTCTCATCTGCGGCGATGCGCGAGCACGGGGCCAACATGGACGCGCTGTTGCCCAAGCCGGTCAAGCCGTCGGCGCTGCACGACGCGCTCGTCACCGTCTTCTCGAGCGGTGAGAACCGCGTCCAGCTGCAGCGTGCCCCGGAGGCCGCGGGCGATCGTGAGCTCGCGACGCGCCACCCGCTGCGCATCCTCCTCGCTGAGGACAACGCGGTTAACCAGAAGCTCGCCCTGCGCCTGCTGGCGAACATGGGCTACGTGGCCGATGTCGCCAACGACGGTGCCCAGGCCATTGCTGCGGTGGAGGCCACCGACTACAACGTCGTGCTCATGGACGTCCAGATGCCCGAGCTCGACGGACTGGCGGCCACGCGGCGCATCCGCAGCCAGTGGCCGGAGCGCAAGCTGCACATCGTGGCCATGACGGCCAACGCCATGGCGGGCGATCGCGAGGCATGCCTCGCGGCCGGGATGAACGACTACGTCAGCAAGCCCATCAAGCCCGCTGAGCTGGCGGCGGCATTGATGCGCGCCCCGTCAACCGCGGACGCGCCAACACCTGAGGGAGCGGCATGACCGACGATCTCGCGGTACTCGACAACGGCGTCCTCGACGAGCTGCGCGCGTCCGTCGGCGGCGACGAGGACTTCGTGCGCGACCTTGTCCAGACCTATCTCGCCGAAGCGCCGCAGCACCTCGGCCAGATCACCGCTGCCGCCGGGCGCGCCGACGCGGAGGCGATCGTGCGCCCGGCGCACACGCTGAAGTCGAGCAGCGCCGCGTTGGGCGCCACGCGCATGTCGGCCATCAGCAGGCAGATCGAGTTCTGTGGGCGCGAGGGTCGCGTGGTCGACCTGGCGCCGCTCGCCGACGAGGCACAGCAGGTCTGGGCGGCCACGGTCGTCGCGCTCAAGGCAGCCGGCCTGTCGTGAGCGGCGTCGCGCTCGTCGTCGACGACAGCGCCGTCAACCGGATGCTCCTGTCGCGCCACCTGGCGTCGATCGGGATCTCATCGCGCGAGGTTGACGGGGGCGCCGCGGCCCTGGCCGCGCTGCGTGAGGGCGCCGGGGACGTCGCCGTGGTCCTGCTCGACGTGATGATGCCCGGCTTGGACGGTTACGAAACACTCGCGGCGATCAAGAGCGACGAGGCGCTGCGCCACGTGCCGGTGATCATGGTCTCAGGCGTCGACGAGCTCGACAGCGTGGCCCGTTGTATCGAGCTGGGCGCGGCCGACTACCTGCCCAAGCCGTTCAACCCGGTGATCCTCGCCGCACGCGTGCGCGCGTCGCTCGCCGACAAGCGGTTGCGCGACGTTGAGCTTGAGAACGCTGCAGCACAGGCAGCGCTGCTCGAGACCATTGAGCGTCAGAAAGAGGAGCTCAGCCGCTTCCTCTCGCCCCAGGTCGCGGCACTGGTCTCGAGCGCGGAGGGCCAGCAGCTGCTAGCCGGCCATCGGCGCGAGGCGACAGCGGTGTTCTGCGACCTGCGCGGCTTCACCGCTTTCTCAGATTCGGCCGAGCCGGAGGAGGTCCTGGGCCTGCTGCGCGACTACCACAAGCAGATGGGCGAGCTGATCGTCGAGCACGGCGGCACGCTCGAGCATTTCGCCGGCGACGGGATGATGGTGTTCTTCAACGACCCGGTGCTCCAGGTCGATCACGTCGCCCGCGCCGTGCGCATGGCCGTCGCCATGCGCGACCGCTTCGCCACCCTCGCTGCGAAGTGGGCCAAGCTGGGCTTCGAGCTGGGCTTTGGCGTGGGGATCGCCAGCGGCTACGCCACCCTGGGCCGGATCGGCTTCGAGGGCCGCTACGACTACGGCATGGTCGGCGCGGCCGTCATCGTGGCGTCGCGGCTGTCATCCAAGGCAGAGGCCGGCCAGATCCTGCTCAATCCACGCGCCTACGCAGCGGTCGAAGATCTGGTCGAGACAGAAGACGTGGGCGCACTGGAGCTGAAAGGCTTCGCCCGGCCCATCCCCACGGTGAACGTGGTATCGCTACGCGAGTCCGCGGCTGCCCTGTCACTGAGCTAGAGCAGCTCCGCGATCATGCGCGCCGCCTTGACGGCGCCGTCGCGCTCGACGGGCCGGTAGCTGGTCTGGCGGCTGATCTCCTCGGCGATCGCCTGGCCGATCAGTTCGGGAGTCGCAGTGCCGTAGTCCATGCGCCTTCCGGCACCGTACCGGTCGAGCCGGTGGCGAACGTGAAAGTTCTGCTCGAAGTGGTGGCGCAACGGGAAGTAGATAAACGGACGCCCGTTGGCCACGAGCTCCATCGACGTCGTCAGCCCGGCCTGGACGACGGCCAGGTCGCAGGCTGCGAAGTGGCGATACAGATTGGGCACGAAGCTGACGATCTCAACCCCCGGTGCCGGCGGCAGTTGGCGCCGCTCGATGCGCGGGCCGGCGACGACGATCATGCGCAGCGCCGGCACGCGCGACTTGGCCGCTGGGTAGGCCTCGATCACTCGGCGCAGCAGGTCGACGCCGACGCCCGTGCCGCCCACAGCGACGAGGCAGACCAGCTCATCTTCGCGGTAGCCGAGCTGGGTACGCAGCGCCGCGCGGTCTGCCAGCTCGGCAGCGTCGAAGCCGGTGATGTAGCCGGAGAACGAGTAGTGCTCTTGTGTCCAACGACGGATCTGGGGTAAGCCCTCACCGAACGCGTCAGGGACGATGTCATCCGGGTTGCCGACGAAGATGGCTCGATCGCGGATGCGCGGGAAGCGCGCGATGTGCTCGATCATCTCAGCGTTGTAGTCGGCGGTCAGGAAGCGCTCGCGCTCGCCGCCGTCGGGCATGGGCAGCCAGCCGACGAAGTCGGTCAGCCAGGCGTAGGCCGAGGTCTTGAGCTCCGGGTTTTCGTGCAGGTAGTAGTCGAGCTCCCACGCCTCGTCACCGATCCACAGGTCATATTGCTCATCGCGCACCAGGTCGTGGAAGACCATGAAGTTGGCGACAAGTATCTCGTCCATTCGGCGCCAGGCGGCAAAGCAATTCAGGTCGTGCTCAGCCGACTCAGACTCCATATGGGATGACTCGGAGGCAAGAAGTGCGCTCTGTGGATGGACCCGCTCGCCGTTGGCCTCGAGCACCTTGGTCACCGGGTGCTGGGCGAGCCAGTCGATCTCCAGGTCAGGATGGAGGGTTCGCAGCTCGCGCGCGATGGCGACATCGCGCTGGGCATGGCCAAGGCCGATGGGCGATGAGATGAACAGCGCGCGCCGGCGGCGGCTCCGGCCCCGCGGCCAGCGGGCAGCGATGGGTGGCGGTCCGACGAAGTCGCGGACCAGCCGGTTGACCTTGACCGGATCACGTGCGTGCGGCGCGTGGCCAGAGCCGTCCAGCGCCACGAGCGTGCCCCCGGTTGCGGCCGTGATCACTTCGGAGCGATGCAGTGGCGAGATGCGGTCTTGCGTGCCGTGGATGGCGAGGACGGGGCAGACGACGCGGGATGCGAGTTCGAGCGATCGCTCCGTGGTCAGCGATTCCGCGCGTGCATCAGTGACGAGCAGCTCGCCGCTCGTCTCGAGCGCCCAACCGACGCAGTCCTCGATTTGCTTGGTCGAATGTGGTTCGCTGAAGACCTCCGAGAAGAAGAACTCCACGAAGTCGGGGTAGTCGCTGCGCCAGTAGCTCGCGTTGTACTTCGACCAGCCTTCGTGCTCGGAGACCTCGTCCCAGAAGCTGGCCAGGGATGGCGCTCGCGCCGCCGGCGGTGGGCTCAATGGCAGCGAGGTGCCGATGAAAACCAACCCGGCCACGCGCTCCGGATGCTCCCCGCCCAGGATCAGTGCCGGGGCCGAGCCGGACGAGAAGCCGACGACCACGGCCCGCTCCACGCCTGCTGCGTCCAGAACGGCAAGAGCGTCCGCCGCGACCTGGCCCGGGCCATAGCCGGCCGGGTCCGTGGGCCGATCGGAGCGTCCATTGCCGCGCGGATCGAAGGTGAGCACCCGGAAATGGCGCGCCAGATAGTGGATCTGCACCTTCCAGGTCCGCGCGTGGATGATCATCCAGCTCGGCAGCAGGAGGATCGTCTTCCCGCCCGAGCCATACGACTCCCAGAAGATGCGCACGCCGTCACGTTCGACGAAAGCCTCAGCATCCGGATAACGGGCGCGCGACTGCTCAGCGGCGGTGCCGGTGACCGCGCGGGGTAAGACGAGCGTCACTCGATCACGACCTCCGTGAGGCGCCCGGCCCGATCATCGCGCCCCTCCAGCCAGCGATCGATCCACTCGAGCAGCTCGGCCTGGCCAGTTTCGACGCCGGACAGACGCTCGAGGATGATCCCTTCGTTGAATGTGATCACCAGCGCGACCAGCGCTTCGAGGGGCATGTCAACGCGATACGCCCGGTGCGGTGCGGCGAATGCCTCCAGCAGCACGTTGCGCCACTGTCGATCGACCCAGGCCACACGGTCGCGCAGCTCGGCCCGATTCCAGGCGAGTGCTTGGAGCTCATACCAAATCTTCTGATAGGGCCGGTCGAAGTCGAGATAGCGCACGGCCTGGCGCCACTTGTCGAGGAATGGGCGGTCGGCGGAGTACATCTCGCGCTGCCGAGCGATCAACCGCTCGGTGAAGCGTTCGAGGACACGCACGAAGAGGTTGTCCATCGAGCCGAAGTAGTAGTGCACGAGACCCGCATTGGCGTGCGCTTCCTCTGCCAGCGAACGGGTCGTGATGCCTGCGTAACCGACCGAGATGAGCAGGCGTTCGGCGGCATCGAGGAACGCCTCTTCCGTCGACTGACGCGGGGTCGGCCCCGGCGCGGCACTCCCGCGCTCGGCCGGGGCCGACGAGCGGGCGGCCTACGACGTCCTCACGACCCCCGACCGAGCTCCAGACCCGGGCCTTCGCGCTGATCGGCGTCACGCCGGCGCGGATGTAGTCAGAACGGCGCAGTCCAGCGAGCTCGATT
>DAIERN010000079.1 GCA_027346765.1 Chloroflexota bacterium
TTCAAGCCCTACGCCGCCAATCTGCCCAAGAAGGTCGCGGTGGGCGTCGTCAACCACCGCCAGCTGCAGGCGGACATGCCCGAGGTGGTGGCCGGCCGGGTTCGTCGGGCGCTGGAGGTCATCCCGGCGGACAAGCTGGTGCTGTCGTCCGACTGTGGCTTTGGCCGGCAGGGCTTCAACCGGCTCGTCGCGTTCTACAAGGCGACGGGCATCGCCCAGGGCCGCAACATCGTGTTGAAGGAGCTCGGGTTGGAGCCGCGCTACGTGCCCGCCGCTGACCCGGCGCTGCAGACCGACGTGCTACCCGATCGCGAGCCGCTCACCCACCTGCCGTCACCCTGGCAGTAGTCCGACCGGGCGATGAGTGACCCTGCCGATTCCAACCGGCCAGCCCGGCGCCGGAACGCCGAGGGCAAGCTCGAAACGGGCAAGACCTGGGAGTCGTTGATCGATCGCCAGATCCGCGAGGCGATGGAGGAAGGCAAGTTCGACGATCTGCCCCACCAGGGCGCGCCACTGCCCATCGACGACAACCCATACGCCGGCGAATGGGCGCTCGCGTTTCACATGCTCAAGAACGCCGGCGTGGCGCCACCCTGGGTCGAGGCCAACAAGGAGCTGAGCGGCCTGCTCGCACGGCGCGACGCGATCATCGAGCGGGCCGCGTCCGGGCCTGAGCCTTCGCACGAGCGACGCCGCCGCGACCGCGCGGCGCTGGAGGAGCTCGCGATGCAAATCAACGTGGCCGTGGCGCGGATCAACGCCGAGGCACCCAGCAGCGCGGCGCATCGCGCGCCGCTGGTGCTGGCCGACGAACTCGCTCGCTACGACGCAGCCTGCCGCCGCGGTTGAGCCTCCTGCCCTAGAAGACGGTGATCGTAGTGATGGGGCTGTAGTCGCTCGTCTGGCTGCCCAGCTGCCAGACCATCCGGGTCCGCAGATCCCAGGTGCCGGCCGACGGGAAGAAGATGGAGACGGTCGGTGCCTGGGTCGACGCACGGAGCGCCCACGCGCCACCGTTTTGACGAACCCACACCTGGTGAGCGCTAACGCCGGGCGCTTGGACCGTCCCCAGGGTGAGCGTGAAGAACGTCGCCGTCGTGCCCGCGGTCTGGTCGACCGTGATCGGTACCGCGATCGTCCCCCGGTGGCGCGCCGGATGGAGCGAGCAGAAATAGGGGAATGAGCCCGCCTGAGTCGGGTAGACCGCAGCGGGTGTCTTGCCGGCTCTGATCGTCACGCCGCCCCACGACCAGTTCACGACCGGAACGGCGGTGTGCTTCTTGCCCGAAGTGTTCTGCCAGCGGACGGAGCTGCCCAGCATGACCGTCTGGGTGGCCGGTGTGAAGGCGCGATTCGTCACGGTGACGGTCGCGGTCGCGGCCGATGCGCTGCCCGAGCTGAGCAGCAGAAGGAAGACGGACAGCAAGCCGACTCGTCGGATCATGTGTCGGAGTCTCAGCCGACTCACCGCTTGGGCCAACGCGACCTTGGTCCCAAAGCGGGCCTTGAGTGGTACCCCCAAGGGGCTTTGAGCGTCCAGCAGCCGGACGCGCTCGCATGGTACGCAGGCTAGGACATCGTCGGTGGGGGCAGGGGGCTGAGCTGATGCCGGGTCCCATCGGCGTCGCGCGGACTCCACTCAACTGGTGTCAACGAGTCCAGCCTCGGAAAACCAATATCGGGACCGGCAACGCTGTAGAACTCGAGTTCTGACATGTAGCCGTCGTCGTCGACCATGAGCATGACTCCGACGAGGTTGTCGTTGGCGTCGCGAGCGAGTGCGTCCGCAGGCACACGCTCGCTGTCGGCTCGTGGCGCTGTCCGGTCGACCTCAAGGGCAATCGATGGACAGCCGCAGCCACACGAAAGTCCGGAGGTCCGGACCGAGGCCGCCTGGGCGGTTAAGACCTCACGCCATTCGCCTGACCAGGACAGCAGGAGGTCCAACACGGCGCGTTCGTCATCCGTGAGATCGCGGTTCATTGAGTCGATCATAGGCTGAGACCGAGTGCCCCCAAGGGGATTCGAACCCCTGATCTCCACCTTGAAAGGGTGGCGTCCTAGGCCTCTAGACGATGGGGGCGGGCAGCTGAAGTTTACCGGCGCCACGCGCGCGGCCGGTCAGGACGCCGCGGCGAGGATGCCCAGCACGATTGCTCCGGCCAGCGCGCCCGCCGCCATCAGCACGCATAGCCCGCCGATGAACGCCGCCAGGATGGCCATTCCGCCGCGCCCAGATTCAGCGACCCGGATGGCTGTCCCGGCGAGAGCGAAGCCCAGGATGCCCAGGCTGATCGCCAGCACGGCAAGTGCGCTCACCAGCAGCGGCAGCCGCAGCGTTGAGTTCTCCAGGAACAGGGTGTAGCCGACGACGACCGCCGAGGCCACGACCAGCACCACAAGCACCATGCGCAACGGGGTCATTGCCCCGACCCTCCCGCCAGCAGGACAGCTCCCGATCGAGCCGCCACCTCCACCTCGAGCCGACCGTCGCCATTGCCCACGATGACCGGATATGGCTCCGACGCCAGCTTGACCGGCTGGAGCGCGGCACCGGCAAAGCCATCGGTCGGAACGGTGAGTCGTGCGGGGGCATCGCCGGCATTCAGTAGAACCAGTGCGCCGGCAGTGCCTGCAAGCCGCCGGTACGCGACCGCCTGGGCGTCGGCGGCGAGCACTCTGAACTCGCCCTGGCGCAGGGCTGGCCGCTCGTGGCGCAACGCAATCACCGTTCGACAGTACTCCAGCAGGTCGTGGTCCCACGTTGCATGGTCCCACGGAAAGGCGCGGCGGTTGTCGGGATCGTGCCGGCCCTCCATGCCGACCTCATCGCCGTAGTAGATGCATGGGGCGCCGGGCAGCGTCATCGTCGCGAGCAGAGCGAGTCGCAGCGACGCGCTGTCGCGCGACGCCAGCGTCAGATAGCGCGCGGTGTCGTGGCTGCCCAGCAGGTTGAGCTGCGAGCGGATCGCGTCGGGCCGGTACATGGTCATGAGGTGTTCGAGCGCGCCCGCGAACGTAGGCCCGTCGATGGGCCGGACCGACTCGCGGTACTCGTGCTGCGTCTGGACTTCGCGCATGTCGAGGTGGCCGGCCGCGGTGAATGAGAGCAGCGCCTCTGTCAGCGGGTAATTCATGAGGCCGTCAAACGTATCGCCGCTGACCCACTGCGGCCGCTCCCGCCAGATCTCGGCCACGAGGTACGCATCAGGATTGATCGCCCGGCAGCGCGCGCGGAACTCGCGCCAGTACCCGGCATCGATTTCCTCGGCGACGTCGAGCCGCCAGCCGTCGATGCCGAAGCGCAGCCAGTGCTCCGCGGCACCCATCAGGTGCTCGCGCATCCCTGAGTTATGGGTGTTGAGCTTGGGCAGCGCGGGCAGGTCCCACCAGGCCCGGTAGCCCAGCACCTTCAGGGTGACGTCGCCCTCGCGGTGGCCCTGCGCCTGGACCTCGGCCATGTGCCGGACGTCCTCGCGCGAGGGATAGGGTCGCAGCTCGCGGCCTTCCCGCAACGCGTCCTTGTCGATATGAAACCAGTCGACATAGGGCGAGTCGATGCCGTTCTCCACGATGTGGTGGAACGGCCAGAAACCGCGGCCCGAGTGGTTGAAGACGCCGTCGAGCACAACGCGCATACCGCGGCCATGCGCCGCGTCGAGCAGCTCGCGCAGCGCCTCGTCGCCACCCAGCAGCGGATCCACGTGGTAGTAGTCGTACGTGTGGTAGCGGTGGTTCGACGCGCTGGCAAACACCGGATTCAGGTAAAGCGCGGTGATCCCCAGCTCGCCCAGGTAATCGAGATGCTCGACGATGCCCAGGAGGTCGCCGCCCTTGAAGCCGGTGTAGGTGGGCGGCGCATCCCACGGCTCGAGCGGGCCGGGCTTGGGCACGCGCACAGATGCGGCGAAGCGGTCGGGAAAGATCTGGTAGAAGACCGCGTCGGCAACCCAGGCGGGTGTGTCGGAAAGCTGTGTCAAAGGTGCCCGCGAGTCTAAGGCCCGTTCGCCGACTACACGCGCGAATGAGAGAATCGAGTCCTGATGTTCGACTTGGTCCGCCAGATGCCGGCAGGCGTGCGCATCGTCCTCAGCTTCGGTTTCGTTCTTCTGGCCGGCGTCGGCCTGACGTTGCCGCTGATCATCAACCAGGCGATCGAGTCGCCGGTATCGCCGCTCGGGCTGCTGTGGATGCTGCTCCTGGCGTACCTCGTGTTCACGCTCACGCTCATCCTGCAGCGCAAGCAGGCCGCCTGGATGCTCAGCCTGGGTCTCGTCTCGCTGAGCGTGCCCATCGCCATCGTCTTCTTCTATTGGGCGGGCTTCCTGGGGCTGCTGATGGGCGTCGCGCTGGCCGTGCTGCTCTTCTGGTCGCTCCGCGGCACGCGCGCGCGCCAGTGGTTCAACGAGCCCTGACACAGGCACGGATGCGGCCGCTGCCGTACATTGGGCGCCCAATTCTGCTGATTTCGCTGCGCCCCCACGTGCATCGGCGCCGCGCTACGACCTAACTGGAGACCTGTCACAAGTGGCCAAGAGATCCCGTCGCCCCGTGCGCCTAGAGCCTGCGAGCCTGTCCTCAACTGAGACAGCGCGCTCGTCCGTCGACCCGTCGCGCACCACTCGTACCTCGCGGCCACGCCGGCCTGTCGCCCAGCCGGGCATCCTGGAGCGCTATCGGTCGCTCATTTACGGCGGCGCGGCGGTCGTCGGCGTCGTCCTCGTGGCGTGGCTCTTCCTGCAGGGCGGCGCCCGGGCCGGATACACCTGCGACACCGAGCTGACCCCGGGACCCAGCGAGTCACTCACCCCCGGTCTGCCGACGCCAACCCCCAGCCCCACGCCCACCGCGTCGCCCACCCCGTCGCTCACGGCCGCACCCAGCGGTTCTGCAGCGCCGACTGCGCCGCCATCGAACGGCGCTTCGCCCAGCATTGCGCCATCGCCCACGGCATCTGCGACGGCCATCCCAGAGCCCACGCCGCGCCTGGGGTTCAGCACCGGTTTGCTGGGCCGCAACCACATCCGTGACCTGGGCACGGTCATCAACTACGCCTACTGCCCGCCCACGTCGGGCGACCACTACAACGTCACCAACCACGGCCCCATCCGCGGTGCCGTCTACCCCGCCAACGAGGAGCAGATCCCCGGCGGCTGGATCCACAACCTGGAGCACGGCTACGTCGTCGCGCTGTACCGCTGCCCGAGCGGCGTGATCGGCCAGGGCGACTGCATCAGCCAGGCGGAGATGGACCAGCTGCAGGCCTTCTACGACCAGGTGCCTAATTCGGTCAATCCGTCCTGCGCCAAGAGGGTGGTGGTTGCCCGGTTCGACACGATGACGACCAAGTTCGCGCTCCTGGCCTGGGGTCGGGCGCTGCTGACCGACAATTTCGATCTCGACACGGCGCTGCTCTTCGACCAACAATGGCAGGATCAGCCCGCGGCACCCGAACGAGGCCTCTGTTGACATGACGGTCGGCACTATCACTGTCACGCGTCGGGGCATTACCACTACCGCATGACAACCCAAGCGGCGGCCGTCCTCGACGCCCCGCCGCTGGGAACCACCATGCGCGCCCTCGTCAAGGACCAGGCGGCGCCCGGGGCGCAGATCCGCGAAGTGCCCGCCCCCCAGCCGGGCCCGGGCGAGATCATGGTCAAGGTGCTCGCCGCCAGCGTTTGCGGCACAGATGTCCATATCGAGCGCTGGGATCCGTGGGCGCAGGAGAACTTCGGCCCGCCGCCCATGATCTTTGGTCACGAGATGGCCGGCATCGTGGTGGCGCGCGGCCCGGGCGCAACGCGCATCCCGCTGGGCGAGCTGATCGCGGCCGAAACGCACTGGGTCGACTGGACCTGCTACCAGTGCCGCACCGGTCGCGCCCACGTCTGCCAGAACAACCGCACGCTGGGCGTCAAGGTGCCGGGCGCCTTCGCCCAGTACGTCGTGATGCCTGAGGTGAACGCCTGGGTGTCCGAGCGCCTCACCCCGGAGATCGCGGCCCTCCAGGAGCCGCTCGGCAACGCCGTTCATGCCGCGTTCGTCGAGGAGGTCGCCGGCCAGACCGCGGTCGTGACCGGCTGTGGACCCATTGGACTGATGAGCATCGCCGTGCTCAAGATGGCCGGCGCCCGCGCAGTTTTTGCCACGGATATCAACCCCGAACGCCTGGCGATGGCGACGACGATGGGCGCAGATCTCGCCCTGGACGCGCGTGATGACGTCGTTGCGCGGCTGAAGGCAGAGACGGACGGCAACGGCGTCGACATCGTGCTCGAGATGAGCGGCTCCGCCGCGGCGCTGCACCAGGGTCTGGCCGCGGTCACCAATGGTGGGCGCGTGTCGCTGCTGGGGACGCACTCCGTCCCCGCGACGCTCGATCTCAGCCAGGAAGTGATCTTCAAGGGCATCCGCATCTATGGCATCACCGGCCGGCGGCTGTGGGACACGTGGTACCGGACCACCGCGTTGCTCGAGGAAGGCCTCGACATCTCGCCGGTCATCACCCACCGCTTGCCGCTGGGCGACTACGCCAAGGCGTTCGACCTGGTCGCGTCGGGCCACGCCGGCAAGATCGTGCTGCTGCCCCAAGAGGAAGCCTGAGC
>DAIERN010000007.1 GCA_027346765.1 Chloroflexota bacterium
TCCCAGGGACTTTTATTTCCATACAACCGATGCCTGTAACTTTCGCTGCAAATATTGTTACGCCGGGGCCGAGACAAAGGGGAAGAGCATAACCCCGGAGCTGTTCAAGGTTATATTCGAGAAGGTCTTCCGGGATATCTACGGCCGCTCATTGACGGCGGACGACCTGCTGGAAGAGCAGTCAGCCCAAGTCGCATGAGCTCTGCGATCAGGCCCGCGCGACCCCGCCGATCGCTGACTGTCCCGCTTGGCATAACTGCCGCGATCGCCCTGACCGTCTGGGCGTTCCTGGCCACGCACCTGTTCGACCGCTTCAGTCTCGCCCAATCGGGGACGATCTTCCGCGAGCTGCTCCAGCCTAATTGGGACTTCCTGCCGCGGACGGTGGGTCCGATGCTCGAAACCATCCAGATCGCCGTCATCAGCTCGGCGATTGGGTGCGCGATCGCTTTGCCGGTCTCGTTCCTGGCGTCGCGGGTCACGACTCCTTCGCGGATTGTGTTCTGGGTAGACCGCAACGTCCTGAACCTTATTCGCGCGCTGCCAGACCTGTTGTACGCCATGATCTTCGTTGCCGCGGTCAGCATCGGCCCGCTGGCGGGCATTCTGGCGCTGACCTTCTTCAGCATTGGCGTCGTCGCGAAGCTGCTCTCCGAAACAGTGGACGGCATCGATCAGGGGCCGATCGAGGCGGCTCGCGCCAGCGGGGCGACGGGCACGCAGGTCACCCGCACCGCCGTCCTGCCGCAGGTGCTACCGCATTTCGTCGCCTACTCGCTGTACGTATTCGAGCTCAACGTGCGCGCCTCAACGGTGATCGGCATCGTCGGCGGTGGCGGGATCGGCAACGTCCTAAACACGCAGATGAAATTCTTCGACTGGGAAAATGTGGCGGTCGTCATTCTCGAGCTATTCATCCTGGTCATCCTCATTGAGCAGGTCTCGATCTCGCTGCGCCGGAGGCTCGTGTGACAGGCACCAGCGAGCGGCCGGCGCGCCCCAGCCAGCGTGGCCGCAATGTCGCCACGCTGCTTGCCCTGGTCGTCTTTGTGTGGGCGGTCCTGAGCGTCGAAGCTGACTATTCCAAGCTGCTCGACCTGCCGGCCTCCCTCGCCGACAAGTTCGTGCGGATGTTCTTTCCGCCAGCCTTCGACAAATTCGACGAGTCGGTCGCAGCGATGATCGAGTCTCTCCAGATCGCGTGGCTGGGGACGATCATCGGCGCGGTGCTCTCGCTTCCATTGGGCTTCTTTGGCGCTAAGAATGTCACCTCGGGGCGTGTCAGCACGATCATGCGCCAGCTACTCAACGCAATCCGTGCGTTCCCGGAGATTGTGCTCGCATTCGTTTTCATGATTCCGATCGCCGGCCTGGGGGCGCCGGCAGGAGTGCTTGCCATCGGCGTCCACTCGATTGGCACCTTGGGCAAGTTGACAGCAGAGGTGATCGAGGGCATCGACACCGGGCCGGTGGAGGCCGCTCGAGCCACTGGTGCGGGCTCGCTCGCAGTGCAGCGCTGGGGAGTCCTGCCGCAGGTGCTGCCTGAGATCGCTGCCTTCTGGCTCTACCGTTTCGAGATCAACGTCCGCGCCTCGGCGATCCTCGGCGTAATCGGTGCCGGCGGCATCGGGGGCATCCTTCAGAACTATCTCAGCTTCCGGCGTTGGGAGTTCGCCGGCATGGCAGTTCTGGTGGTCATCGTTGCGACGATGATGGTTGACTTCGTATCTGGTGCGCTGCGTCGTCGAATCATCGAGGGATCGCCGCGAGCGCGCGCGCTACGCGAAGAGCCGCTTACGGCCGACGCCACAGCATGACTGGGGAGGCATTCATCCGGCGTACGCGCGAGGTGCGCGAGCGCGAGGAGCGCGACCAACTCGCGCCCCTGGCGACGCATTCGACCGAAAGTCGCGGTCGCGTGCGTGACGAGCCACCCGACGACTACCGCACCGCGTTCGAGCGCGATCGCGACCGGATCATGCATTCAAAGGCGTTTCGCCGGCTGAAGCACAAGACGCAGGTGTTCATCAATCCCGAGGGCGATCACTTCGTCACCCGGCTGACGCACACCATCCAGGTCACCCAGATCGCCCGCGCCCTCGCCGCGGCGCTGAGCCTCAACGAGCCCCTGGCAGAAGCCATCGCTCTCGCCCATGACGTTGGCCACTCGCCGTTTGGCCATACCGGGGAGGACGCTCTGTCGCCGTACTTTTCCGGCCGCGGCTGGCACCACGCGGCCCAGAGCGTGCGCGTCTTCGAGGTTCTCGAGGATCTGAATCTGACGTGGGAAGTGCGCGATGGCATCCGCGCGCACACCTGGAGGATCGAACCGCCGCCCGCCACCCCGGAGGGTTTCTGCGTGCGCTACGCCGATCGCATCGCGTATCTGACGCACGATGCCCTCGACGCGGTTCGAGCGGGCGTGCTGACGCTGGACTCCTTCCCAGCGGACGTGAAGCGCCGCTTCGGCGAACCGGGCCGGCGCTGGATCGGCGAGATGATCGTGGCCGTGATCGACGCGTCCATGGACGCGGGCGAAGTGACCATGGATAGCGAGTCGCTCGAGGTGATGAACGAGCTGCGTGAGTTCATGTTCGAGCGCGTCTACCTGTCCGATCAACAGGCGCCTCATCACCAGGCGGCGATGACGATCATCCGCCGCTTGGTGGGCTACTTCCTCGAGCAACCTGATGAGCTGCCGGCCAATTTCCGCGAGACAGATGCCGACGAGATCACCCAGGTGGTCGACTACGTTGCCGGCATGACCGACCGGTTTGCCATCGCTACCTATGAGCGGCTGTACGGGCCTTCGCCTATCCCTGCCTCAGCTATCAGCTGATGGAGACCCACGTTGAAAGGCTGCGCCTGGGGATCGACCTCGATGGCGTGGTGGCCGACTTCAACACCGGCTGGATGGAGCGCTATAACCGCGACTTCGGCGCTGACCTGCACCACTCGCAGGTGGTTCGCTGGGATGGCCTGCACAAGCTGACTCACTTCCCAACCATGGACTCATTCTGGGAGTGGGCCCGCGCGGGTTCGACGAGCATCTTCCGTGACCTGCCCGTGTTCGAGGGCGCGGTCGAAACGATGACAAATCTGGCGCGCGAGCACCGCATCGTGATCATCAGCTCGAAGTTCGACTGGTCGATTCCGGACACGCTCGAATGGATGGGCCAGCACCGCGTCCCGGCGCGCGAGATCCACTTCGTGTGGGACAAGACGAGCGTGCCGTGCGACGTATACCTCGAGGATGCGCCCCACAACCTCGAGGCGCTCGTGTCCAAGCACCCCGACTCGCTCGTGTGCCGCATGGTCCGGCCGTGGAACGAAGCGCTCGAAGGAGCCACGGACGTTACCGACTGGACTGCATTCCGGGAGGCCGTCCTGGCATGGGAGCAAACGCATCGCCCCGTAGAGGACGCCGGCCTGCCGCGGTCGTGAGAAGCGGCCACCCGGCCTACCATTGCGTCGATGACTGATCTGAAACTGGGAATACTGCTCTGGAACCAGGCGACCGATTGGCCGGCATACGAACAAGCGGCGCGCAAGGTCGACGAGCTGGGCTACGAACACCTCTGGGCGTGGGACCACCTGCACGCCATCTTCGGTGAGCCGCAGCAGGACTTCTTCGAGGGCTGGCTGAGCCTTGCCGCGTGGGCGAAAGTGACGAGGTCGGTCAGGCTGGGGCTGTTGGTCGGTGCCATCCCGTTCCGGAATCCTGGGCTGGTGGCCAAGATGGCCACGACCCTCGACCACATCAGCGGCGGCCGCGCCATCCTCGGTCTGGGAGGAGCCTGGTTCGAGTACGAGCACACCGCCCATGGCATCGACTTCGGGCGCAGCCCGGGCGAGCGTCTGACCTGGCTCGACGAGGCCGTCGGCGACATCCGGCGGCTGCTCGACGGGGACACGGTCACGTCTCCGGAAACAGGCCACTTCCAGATGCGCGAGCTGCGCCAGGAGCCGCTGCCGGTTCAGAAGCGGCTGCCGATCATGATCGGCGGGTCGGGCGAGAAGAAGACTCTGCGCACCGTCGCCAAATACGCCGACATGTGGAACGGCATGGGCCCGACAGAGAAGATGGCCCACAAGGTCGAGGTCTTGCGCGAGCACTGCGCGGCGGTCGGGCGCGACCCCAATGAGATCGAGTTCACGCTGGGCTGCAAGCCCATCATCCGCGACACGGAGGCAGAGGCGCGCAAGGTCTGGGCAGAGCTGATGGCGCACAACCAGACGCCGATGAGCGACGTCGAGGATGACTCGACCTTCTGGCCGGGCACGCCGCAGCAGATCGCCGATCGGCTGCTCGAGGTGAAGCCGCTCGGCTTCAACACGGCGATCGCCGAGATCCCGGCGCCATTCGACCCAGAGACGCTCGAGCGCTTCATCGGCGAGGTGAAGCCGCTCGTCGACCGCGGCTAATAGACTCGAGGCAAATGGCGACGCTCGAACCAGCCGGTGTTGATGCACAGGACTACCGCGAGGTCCTGACGCGCTTCGCGACCGGTGTCACCGTCGTCACCACGATCGAGGAAACCGCGGACGGCTCGCTGCCGTGGGGCACGACTGTCAACTCTTTCACCGGCATATCGCTCAACCCGCCGCTGGTGATGGTGTCGATCGGCCATGAGCGCTCCATCCGGCCCATCATCGAGCGAACGGGCCGCTTTGGCGTGAACATCCTGGGCGAGGATTCGCAGGCGATCTCTGACTGCTTCGCCGGAGCCCCGTCGCCGCTGCCGCGCTCGGCGTTCTGCAACGCTCCTTATGCCCTGGGCGAGGCCGGCCTACCCGTGCTCGATGCGGCGGTGGCGTATCTCGCGTGCGATGTCGAGCAGGTGATCGAGGCGGGTGACCACACGATGTATTTGGGCAAAGTGGTCGAGACCGGCTGTCGCGATGAGGTCGGCTGGCCGTTGCTCTACTTCCGACGGCGCTACCTGTCGATCGAGCGCGCGCAGACCCCGGACCTGCGGGGCAAGCCAGACACGCTGCGCTAGGGCGGCCGCGTCACAACCGTGCCACACGTCCGCGCCAACGGGATCGACGTCCACTACACCGTGGAGGGCGCCGGGCCGCCGCTGATCATGCTCCACGGCGCGACCTCCTCCGCGGTAGAAGACTGGGCCGCGCAGCGGCCGCTCTTCAAGAAGGCGTTTCGCATCTATCTCGTCGACGCGCGCGGCCATGGTGGGACGAAGTGGGACGTGCGCGACGGGTTCAGCCGCGACATGCTGGTCGACGACCTGCTCGCTTTTGTCGACGCGCTGGATCTCGCGACTTTCCACATCGTCGCGTTCTCGATGGGCGCCATGACGGCCCTGACCTTCGCGACGCGCTACCCGGAGCGACTGCGCACGGCGATCATCTGCGGCATCGACGTCCTGCGCGAGCCGCGCACCAGCGTTGCGCGTCGACTGATGGATCCGGACCGCATCGAACGCGACGAACCGGCTTGGGCGGCGCGGCTCGAGAAGCGCCACGGGCCGGTCCAGGGCGAGGGCGCGTGGAAGGACCTGTTGCGCGCCATCAGCACGGACGTCGGCGAAGCGGCGCTGCTCACCCCGGCGAACCTGCGCCGCGCCCGGCTGCCCATCCTGCTGGCCTACGGCGACCGCGATGTGTTTGTTCCGACTGACCACGCGGTTGCGATCTACCGTCAACTGCCCGATGCGCGACTCTTGATTGCACCTGACACGCCCCACCAGGTGATGGTCAGCCAACCGGCGCTCTTTAACCAGGCAGCCGCGGTGTTCTACCGTTCGACTGAGCAGATCGCGCGCGAGCGAGCCGAGCTCGGCGGCCGCGCGGTGTCAATGCGTCAGCGGCGAGAAGCCGAAGGCGCGACGCTGTGGGACCCGGCGGCGGTGGCCCAACGGAAATTGGAACAGGGCACTCAGGAATCGGACCCATTCAGCAAGTGGTAGTGCAAGTGGTAACAAGACCCGTGGAGACGAGACGATGACGGCAACACTGCTGGCTGTTTTCAAGCGGCCTGAGGGCGGCGACGACGCCATGGAAGAGTTTATGCAGCGCTATCTCGACGAGCACATGCCGCTCATCGAGAAGGTGCCAGGCCTGCGATCGAGCGTCGTCGAGCGGGTCAACCACCACTACGCCGGCGACGACATCGTCATCGTGACTCGGATGGAGTTCGACGATGACGAGGCCCTTCAGGCGGGTATGGCAAGCGACGAGATGCGCGTCGCGGGGCGCAACCTGCGCGACATAGCGCCGGGCCTGCTGACGCTGGTGGCGCTCGACGAGGAACCTGTCTCGTGACCGTCGAGTACACAGTTTCGGACCGCATTGCGACCGTCCGACTGAACCGGCCGGAGGTCTTCAACGCGCTCGACCGACCCACCCTGGAGGCCATCCGGGATTCTTTCCGGGCCGCCTCGGCCGACCACTCGGTGGGCGTTGTCGTGCTCACGGGTACCGGCGAGAAAGCGTTCTGCACCGGCGCGGACCTCGATGAGCAGCAGGCCTTCCTCGCGCGGCCCAATGACTACTGGGATTGGATGGGCCGCTTCATTGAGGCCATCGAGTCGATCAAGGACTGCGCCAAGCCCGTCGTCGCGCGCCTCAACGGCATGGTCGTGGGCGGCGGCAACGAGCTCAACATCGCGTGCGACCTGGCGGTCGCGGCTGACGACATCTTCATTCGCCACGTCGGGCCGTCGCGTGGCTCGTTGCCGGCCGGCGGCGCCACCCAGTGGATGCCGCTGTTGATCGGGGATCGCCGCGCCCGCGAGGTGCTGTTGCTCAACCGCCCAGTGCCGGCGGCCACAGCGCTGGAGTGGGGTTGGGTCAACCGGGTCGTGCCGCGGGCCGAGCTTGATGGCGCGGTGGCGGACTACTGCCAGGAGCTGCTGGCCAAGATGCCGGAGATCGTCCGCGCCACCCGGGTACAGCTCAACTACTGGAAGAACCAGGCCTGGGGTGACACGGTCCAGATGGCGCGCGAGTGGCTCACTGTCCACGCCGCGTCCGCGGAAGTCGCGGAAGGTCTCGCGTCCTTCCACGAGAAGCGCCCGCCCAACTACGAGAAGCTCCGGACCGATATCGAGGATGCCGGGAAGTGACCGATGACCAGCCCCGGATCAAGGTCGACCGACCCGCTGACGGCATCGCCCTCGTTTGGCTGAATCGGCCCGAGGTGCTGAACGCGCTCGACTACCGGACCATCGGTCAGCTGGTGGAGGCGCTCGAGGAGCTGGACCGCGACGAGTCGGTGCGCTGCGTCGTCATCACCGGGGCGGGGGAGCGCGCCTTCGCGGCCGGCGCCGACATCAAGGAGATGGCGCCCGCCACGCCCGTCACCCTGAGCGTCCAGAACAACTTTGCGCGCTGGGAGCGCATCCGGCGGGTGCGGGTTCCGCTGATTGCCGCGGTGCGCGGCTTTGCCCTGGGCGGCGGCTGCGAGCTGGCGATGGCGTGCGACATGGTTGTTGCCGCGGACGACGCGCAGTTCGGCCAGCCGGAGATCAAGCTCGGCATCATTCCCGGGGCGGGCGGCACCCAACGCCTGACGCGCGCCCTGGGCAAGGCGAAGGCGATGGAGCTGATCCTGACCGGGCGCAACATCGACGCGGCGGAGGCCCTGGAACGTGGCCTCGTCTCGCAGGTCGTGGCGCGCGAGGAGACGCTCAACGCGGCGCTGGCCCTGGCGGCTGAGGTGGCTGCAATGCCGCCACTCGCCGTGAGGGCGGCCAAGGAATCAGTCAACCGCGCCTACGAGCTATCCCTTGAGGCGGGGCTCGAATTCGAGCGCCGCAACTTCTTCATGCTCTTCGCCTCCGACGACCAGAAGGAAGGCATGGCGGCGTTCGTCGAAAAGCGCAAACCCACCTGGAAAGGGCGATAGTCGCTCCTAGCTCCCAGCCACGTCGAGCACCAGGGCGCCCATATCCGCCGCAGTCACCGCAACCGGCACGCCGCGCGAAATTCGAGGTACAATAGTCACACTTTCTTACAATCGCGAAAGGGCACCCGGAGATGGTATTGGCTCGCATTCGTGGCAAGGGACAGATCACCCTGCCGGACGGGATTCGGCGCGAGGCGAACCTGACCGCTGGCGACGTGGTCGAGGTCACATACGCTGACGGAGCTATCGTGCTGCATCCCAAGAGACTGGTTGACGCCGACCAGGCATGGTTCTGGACCGATGAATGGCAGCGCGGTGAGCGCGAGGCAAGCGAGGACATCGCCGCCGGCCGCGTTCGTCCGTTCGATAGCGCGAGGGACTTCGTTCGCTCGCTTAAGGACTGACCGCTCGGCGTGTCGAGTCACTCGCGGACGCGTCGGTTTGAGCGGGACTGGCAACAACTGACGCCCGACCAGCGTGCCCGTTTCAAGGTGGCCTTCGACCGTTTCGACAGCGATCTGGATGCTGGCCGGTTTCGACCTGGCCTACGCGTTCGCCGCATGGAGGGGACAGACGCGATCTTCGAGATGACCTGGGCTCCTGACGGCAGGGCTACCTTTGAGCTTGGCGAGGGCCACCAGACTCAGGGCGAGCGGCACGTCGTATGGCGGCGCATTGGCACCCACGACGTCTTTCGCCAGCCTTGAAGTGCTATCGAGTACCGTTGAGCGCGTGAGCGAGAGCGTCCTGCGAAGCATCGCCAACGGGGTGCTGACCATCACCCTCAATCGGCCCGATGCGCTCAACGCGTTCACGGTCGAGATGAAGGAGGCGCTGCTCGCCGCGTTCAAGGACGCGGCGCGCAACAGGGAAGTGCGCGTCGTGGTGCTGACCGGCGCCGGCCGCGCGTTCTCCGCGGGCCAGGATCTCAAGGAGCGCCAGGGGCCGGATGCCGGTGACCTCGGCACGGAGCTGCGCACCCGCTACAACCCGATCATCCTCGCCATGCGCCGGCTCGAGAAGCCGATCCTCGGCGCGATCAATGGTGTCGCGGCGGGCGCGGGCTGCTCGATCGCCATCGCCTGCGATCTCCTGGTAGCGTCGGACAAGGCGAGCTTCATGGAGGCCTTCGGCAAGGTCGGGCTTGTCCCGGACACCGGCTCGTCGTGGTTCCTGCCGCGGCTCATTGGTCCGGCGCGAGCCGCGGAGATGATGTTCACGGCCGACTCGGTCGACGCAGCCACCGCCGAGCGAATCGGCCTGGTCAATCGCGTCGTCCCGGCGGGCAAGCTGATGGACGAGGCCAACGCCCTTGCCGTGCGGCTCGCAGGAGCCGCGCCCATTGCGCTGGCACTCGCCAAACGCGCGTTGAACCGGGCGCTCGATTCCAACCTAGAGGACGCACTCGAGTTCGAGGCGCAGCTGCAGTCGATCGCCGGCCGCTCGGCGGACCACAAGGAGGGCGTCGCCGCTTTCGTCGAGAAGCGCCCGCCCAGGTTCCGCGGCGAATGAACCCGGCCGACGCCGCGATCCAGGAGCGCGTCGATCAGCTGTTTGATCGCTTTGAGCGCATGCCCGACGCCGAGATGATCATGCTCCGCTCCGCCTGGGAGGGTGAGGACCCCCGGGCCCGCGAGGCGGCCTGGACCATGGTCAAGGTCGCGTTGCGCACCAGCAGGCGCGACAAGATGCTCGATCAGGCGCGCGACCGGATCGCGTCATGGGTCAACAACTACCCGCCGCGCGGCACGTTCCCTGACGCAAGCGGGCAGATGAGCCTGTCCGGCCTCGATCAGGCGTCGGTCCGCAAGGCGGCGTTCCCACCAATGCTCGACGCCGTCGCCGCGACGATCGCCGCCGACGGCCTGAACCAGGACGACCGGTGGGTGCTGCTCAAGCCGATCGAAGCGCTGGGCCGGTGATCGTCGGCGTCATCGGGACCGGGACGATGGGCGCGGGCATCGCCCAGGTCTGTCTCCAGGCGGGGCACGAGGTGGTGCTGCACGACGTCGATCACGCCGCGATCGAGCGCGGCCGCAGCCGCATCGCGGACGGCCTCGAAAAGCTCGTTGCCAAGGGCCGACTGACCGCGGACCAGCGATCCCAGATGCTGGCCAGCCTGCGTGACGCGCACTCGCTCGAGGGACTCGCGCAGGAGTCGGATGTCGTCATTGAAGCCGCGCTCGAGGACATCGACCTGAAGAACACGATCTTCCGTGCGCTGGGCGCCGCCGCGCGGCCCGACGCGATCCTCGCCACCAATACCAGCGCGCTGTCGGTCAGCGAGATCGCCAATTCGAGCGGCCGGCCACGGCAGGTGCTCGGACTGCATTTTTTCAACCCGGCCCCAGTAATGCCGCTCGTCGAAGTGGTCATTGGCCAGCAGTCCGATTCGAAGATCGTCGAACTCGCTACGAGCTTCGCCGCTGGGTTGGGCAAGACGCCCATCGCCTGCGCTGACTCGCCCGGCTTCATCGTCAATCGGGTCAATCGGCCGTTCACACTGGAGGCCCTGCGCATGCTCGATGCGGGGGAGGCAGACGCGGAGCAGATCGACCTGGCGGTCCGGTCGGCCGGCTATCCCATGGGCCCGTTCGCCTTCATGGATCTGGTGGGGATCGACGTCAACCTCGCCGCTGCGACGGCCGTCTGGCAGGGTTTCGATGAGGCTGTCCGCTTCGCGCCATCCCAGATCCAGCGCGACATGGTCGCGGCGGGCGACCTCGGGCGCAAGACTGGTCGAGGTTTCTACCTCTACGAAGACGGCACGCCGATCCGACTTTCCGACCGACTACCGCTTGAAACCCAGCCCGCCACGGACCTTCTCAGCGATGCCGAAATCGTGCGACGGATTGAGCTGGCGATCATCAACGAGGCCTACCACGCGGCCGGCGAGGGGGTTGCCCAGCCGCCGGACATCGACCGCGCGATAAAGCTCGGCTCGAACCATCCCTACGGCCCGTTCGAACGCGCCGCGGCCCTTGGCCTGCGTTCCGTTGTTACCGGGCTACGCGACCTGGAGGCGCGTTACGGCGAGCGCTTCCGCGTCGCGCCGGCTCTCTGGCAGATCGCCTCGATCTAGGCTGAGACGCGGCTGCAGGCGCGCGTTTGGGTAGCACCACGCGCAGAGTGGGGCGGACCTTTGGGCTATGCCGGTGCTGGTAGGCACCGCTCCTACAATCGGCCCATGACCCGCGACCTCGACCGGCCCGTGCGCGAAGCATGGATCGTCAGCGCCGTTCGTACGCCTATTGGTAGGTATGGCGGCGCGCTCGCCCGGGTGCGGCCCGACGATCTCGCCGCGACCGTCATCAAGGCCGCGGTCGAGCGGTCCGGCGTTGCCCTAGATGCGATTGACGACGTGATCCTGGGCGCGGCCAATCAGGCCGGCGAAGACAACCGCAACGTGGCGCGCATGAGCGCGCTGCTGGCTGGGCTGCCGGTCAGTGTCGGTGGCCAGACGGTCAATCGGTTGTGCGGCAGCGGTCTGCAGGCGATCAACTCCGCCGCGCACGCGATCATGGTCGGCGACGGCGATGCGTTCGTGGCCGGTGGCGTCGAGTCGATGAGCCGCGCGCCGTACGTGATGGCCAAGGCTGAGACGCCGTTCGAGCGCGGCACGCGCGAGATGTACGACACGACGCTCGGCTGGCGGTTCACGAACCCCAAGCTCGCCGCGATGTACAAGCCGTACACGATGGGCGAGACCGGCGAGAACGTGGCTGAGCAGAACAAGGTCAGCCGCGAGGACCAGGACGCGTTCGCACTCGTGTCCCACCAGCGCGCAGTCGCGGCCATCGAGGGCGGTCGATTCGGGAACCAGATCGTGCCGGTGATGGCGCCGCAGGCCAAAGGCGAGCCACTCGAGATCAGCCGCGACGAGCACCCCCGCGCCGACACTTCGATCGAGGCGCTTGCGCGTCTCCGCGCTGCGTTCCGCGAAGGTGGGTCCGTTACCGCTGGGAATTCGAGCGGCATCAACGATGGCGCGTCGGCAACCGTGGTCGTCGCCAGTGACTTCGCCCGCGCCCACGACCTCAAGCCGCTCGCGCGCGTCCTGTCTACGGCCGTCGCCGGCGTGGATCCCGCCGTCATGGGCCTTGGCCCAATCCCCGCCACTCGCAAGGCGCTGGAGCGCGCGGGGCTGAACATCGAGGACCTGGATTTGATCGAGCTCAATGAGGCGTTCGCCAGCCAGAGCATCGCGGTGATGCGCGAGCTGGGGCTAGACCCCGACAAGGTCAACGTCAACGGTGGCGCAATCGCGCTCGGCCACCCGCTGGGGATGAGCGGCGCCCGTCTGATCACGATGCTCAGCCATGAGCTGGCGCGAACCGGCAAGCGATACGGCCTCGCGACGATGTGCATCGGGGTGGGCCAGGGGATCGCCACGATCATTGAGCGACTCGACGCGGAGGCGGTGGCCTGATGGATAACGATCTGATCGCGCGGCGCCTGCGCCCGCCCTCGCAGCCCAACTCACGCACCAGCCGGCAGCCCGCCGACCAGTCGGGACAGCCATCGCCCTGGGACTTCGCGCTGAGCAACGAGGCCCAGTTCGCACCGCCTAAGCCGCAGACGACGCCCCTCGATCCGCCCTTTGCGCCGCAGTTCGGGCAGGCGGGCCCGACCCCGCGAGCCGACGTTCCCTGGGATCGGCCCGATCCTGAGCCGTGGCCGCCCACGGAGCCGATGTGGCCCACGGCCGACGCTTACCCCACGACGGGCGATGAACCAGCAGCGGCTGATGGCCCCGTGACGGCTGGTCCGGGCGATCCCTTGGCGGCCAGCAACCACGCAGCGACCCCTGACTCCGCCGTTCCCTGGCGCGCGGAGTGGCCCGCCGCAGACGCTCTGGGCGAATCCGCGGCTCCCTGGGATCGGCCCGATGGCAACGCTGCCGCCGATGAGTGGCGCGATCCAGATGATGCCTTAGCGCCCGTCGTGGCTGACGTTCAGTCGACCGCCACGTGGGCCGCATGGAATGGCAATACCGATGACAATCGAAATGGCGTGCAGCCACCCGCGGATGACCGTCTCTACTCAGCTGGTTCCAGTTCGCTGCCCGAGTGGCCGACCGACGACGACCTGACCCACACACCGACCGCACCGGCGTGGTCACCGGTTGAGCCGCCTGCAATGCCCCAAACGCCCGACTGGACCGATCCCACCGTCGACGCGGGGTCACCGATCGCGCAGGACCTCCAAGTCGCCGACGAGCCCATCGTGGCCGAAGAGCCGCTGCTTGCCGAAGAGCCGCGGATGGCGCAGGCAGCAGCGGAGCCCTTTGTCGCCGCGGACGAGCCCGACTCAGAGCCTGAAGCTGGGTCCCAGGCGGCGACCCCTCCGCAGCCCGCCGGGCCGCGGTTCGAGGTGAGGACGCCGCCCAACACCCAGGTCGTCGCCGTCACGCCAGGTGGCACGCCTCAGAACATGGTGTTGCGCATCGAGCTGGCAATCGTCGACGAGAGCCACCGCCCGAATCCCGCCGAATCCGCAAAACGGGTCGGCCCGGATGCCGACGTCCGCCGTCCCCAATTCGAGCCGCGCGAGACCGAAGGTGGCTCGGTGCCCGAGCCCGAATACATCTGGGACGTGCCACCAGTCGCGCCGAATGAGGCGAAGGAGCAGCCGCAACAGCGAGCTCGCGAGGTTCAGCCACCTGCCCAGCCTCCGTACCCGCCGCAGCCGACGCAGCATGTCGCTCCCCCGCCGAGCGCCTGGCTGCCGCCAACTCCGCCAACTCCGCCAACCCAGCCAACCCCGCCGGCTGGGCCGGTCCTGCCGCAGACACTCGACTGGGAGCTCCCGGAGATCATGCCGCGCCAGCCCACGGTCAGCACGCCCGCCCCGGCGCCAACCTGGGCCATGACCCAGCCGGCACCTTCGCCTGAGCCCGAGCCGCCGCAGTACGTGGCTCCATCTACTCCGTCCACACCGCAGTACCAGAAGCTGACCAGGCCGCAGTACCCCCAGGCTGCCCCGCTCTATCAGCCACCGGCCCGAGATTCGGTCCAATACGATTCATGGCAGCAGACCGGCCAGGCGGCCTACCCGCCTGCCGCTCAGCCCGCATGGCCGCAGAGCCAGCAGCCGTTCAGTCGGCCCACCCGACCGCAGCAGATGCCTCAGCCCATGCCGCCGGCTCCGACGCTCAGGTCGGCCCCCGCCGCGGGCGCTGGTGCCCGCCCCGCTGACATGGCCACCGACCAGTCGGACCTGTGGTTCCTGAACAATCAGCCTACCGCCGCAGAGGCCGAAGGCGACGCCCAGCCTGAGAACAAGTCGCGCTTCTGGCTCACGGCAGTTCTCACCTTCGTCTTTGCCGGAGTCGTGATCGCGCTCGTCCTGTTGTTCATCCAGCTGATGACTTCAGTGCTGCGCTGAACAATCACCCTCAGTGGTAGGCTTTTAGGCATGCTGAACACGGAACCCCAGGCCAACCCGCAAGCCCCAATGACCTCAGAGCCGCTCGTCGTGCTCAGTGACGCGGCCGCCGGCAAGCTGCAAGAGCTCGTCACCGCCGAGCAGAACCCAAACATGGGCCTGCGCGTGTACGTCTACTCGGGCGGCTGCTCGGGGTACCGCTACGGCATGATGCTCGAGGACCAGCCCAGCAGCGAAGACGTTACCGTCGAGAGCCGCGGCATCAAGGTCTACGTAGATCGCAACAGCACGCAGTACCTGAGCGGGTCGGAGATCGACTATCTCGACACCCTCATGGGCGCAGGCTTCACTGTCAACAACCCCAACGCCGTATCGGCGTGTGGCTGCGGCAGCTCGTTCCGCACCGCAGATTCAGAGGGTGCACCGGGCGCCTGCCACCACTGATCTCCCGCGACAGCAACACCTGACGGCGAGCCGCGAGGCTCGCCGTTTTGATTTACTGGTCGCATGGCCAACAAGGTTCGCAGCGACGCGGAGATGAACTCCGTCCGGATCGGGCCGCCCGAGGTGCTGAACGCGCAGATCTACCTCGCGCCATACGACCCGGAGTGGCCGCAGTGGTACGCCCGCGAGGAGGCGCGCATTCGCGCGGCGTTGGGCGAGCGCGTCCTTCTTCTCGAGCACGTTGGCTCAACGTCCATCCCAGGCCTCTCGGCCAAGCCGCGCATCGACATCATCCTCGCCGTCGCCGACTCTGCCGACGAGGCCAGCTACGTCCCGGCGATGGAGGCCGCCGGCTACGTGCTGCGCATCCGCGAGCCCGAGTGGCACGAACACCGCGTGTTCAAGGGGCCCGACGTCAATGTCAACCTGCACGTGCTCTCCGTGGGCTCGCCGGAGATCCAGCGGATGCTGGGCTTTCGCGATCACCTGCGCACGAACACGGCCGACCGAACCGCATACGAAAAGCGCAAGCAGGAGCTGGCCAGGCAGACCTGGAAGTACACGCAGCACTACGCTGACGCCAAGTCGGAAGTCGTCGAAGCGATCCTCGCCGGCGCGGGCATCAGCGCGGATTGCGTCATCCACTGATGAACGCGCCGGCGCAGCGCGACGCGCTGCTGAGACGAGCCATCGCCCTTTCGCTGCTGAGCATCGTGCTGGGCGCGGCCATGGGCTTGACCGGTGTTGTCGCCGCGTTGACGAGCGGCAGCCTGTCGCTGCTGGGCTTTGGGTTTGACGCGGTCGTCGATTCGGCTGCGTCCGTCGCGCTGGTGTGGCGCTTTGCCATCGAGGCGCGTCAGCCGCACCGCGCGGAACGCGTCGAGAAGATCGCTGAGGCCGTGCTGGGCGTGGTGCTCATCGTGGTCGCCATCTACCTGGGGTTCAGCGCCGCGCGGGCGCTGATCGACCACACTCACCCCGACGCGACGCCTATCGCGATTGCGCTGCTCCTCATCTCGGTGGTGGCCCTCAGCCCGCTCGCGATCGCGAAGTACCGCGTCGCGACCGCGCTGCGCAGCCGCGCTCTCCGTGCCGACAGCATCCTGACCGGCATCGCCGCGTTGCTCGCCATCGTGAGCCTCGCCAGCCTTGGCCTGAGCACGGCGTTCGCGCTGACCTGGGCCGATGCCGTCGGTGCCGTGATCGTCGCCCTCGTGCTCGTCCGTGAAGGCGTGGCCTCGCTGATCTCGGTTCGGACCCACCTTCCGGTCTGGCGCTAGCCACCGACCCATGCGCAAAACGGCGATCGTCGGCGTTGCCGCCATCGTTCTTCTGGCGGCCGGTGCGGTCGTTTACCTCAACGTCTTGCGCGGCAATGTCGCTCTTGCGCTGGTTCCCGATCCGTGGACTTCCACGGCCTCCATCCACAGCGACCTGCTGAATCGCGACATGGCGATCGAGGTGTTCCGGCCGCCCGCCGACGAGAGCTGCAGCCTCCAGCCGGTGCTGTTTCTCTTCCATGGCTCGGGCTCAGACCAGCGCCAGTGGATGGAGGGTGACTTCGGCACGGGCGTCGGTATCGACGCCATTGCCCACCGCCTCATCGACAGAGGCCGCATCACTCTGGTGACCATCGTGTCGGCAATGATCGACAAGAGCTATGGGGTCGACTCACCGCCGTCCACGGACACCTGGACCCATGGGCCCTACGAGAGCTACATCGTCGAAGAGCTCATTCCTGGGGTTGAGGCGCGTTACTCGGTTGGTGGCACTGCTGCCGAGCGGTCGGTCGGCGGGCTGTCGATGGGCGGTTTCGCGGCATTGAACGCGGCGCTGCGTCATCCGGACCTGTTCTCGAGCGTGGGTGCGCTCAGCCCGGCATTCTTCGTGTCGCCCCCGGCGGATCGCGCCTGGATCTACGCCGGCGGCGATGGCCGCCACGACCCCTTGAGCCTGGCCGACGAAGGGAGTGCCGATCACCAGAGAGTCTTCCTGGGATACGGCGATCGTGACTACAACTGGATTCGCGGCGCGACCTCGGAGCTAGCTAATCGGCTCACAGCCCGCGGCAATTCAGTGGAGCCGGTGGTTGTCAGCGGCAGCCACGACGTCGCCACCTGGCGACAGCTCGCCGAGCCCATGTTGCTCGATCTTTTCGCTCGTGACGGGTCCGCCGCTGGCTCTGGCTGCTAGCTCCCGCTCCCGCCGCTAACCCACTGGCTACTCGCTGAAGCGCTCTTCCTTCCAGGGGTCGGCGTCGTTGTGGTAGCCGTAGCGCTCCCAGAAGCCGGGCCGGTCGGCGGGCACGAATTGCAGGCCGCGCACCCACTTGGCGCTCTTCCAGAAGTAGCGCTTGGGGACCACGAGTCGGAGCGGGTAGCCGTGGTCGGGCGTGAGCGGGGCACCGTCGGCCATGTCGGCCAGGATCACGTCGTCGTCATCGAGCACTGACAGCGGCAGGTTCGCGGTGTAGCCCTGCTCGGCGTGGACGACGACGAAGCGCGCCTCCGGCTTGAGCTTGGCGCGCTCGAGGATCGTCTGGATCGCGACGCCCTCGAAGTCCATA
>DAIERN010000080.1 GCA_027346765.1 Chloroflexota bacterium
CGCCCGCCGCCGCCGCCGTCTGCTGCCGGGGCAGGGGTGGGCCCCCTGCCGCCCGTGCCGCCGGCCGAACCCTGCGTAGGGCCCTGCTGGGGTTTGCCGCCGCCTTCGCCGGCCTGGCCGACTACAGCGACACCGACGACGACGCGCGCACCGCGGGCACAGTTCACGGCACGCTGATGGTCGTCGCGCTGATCGTCTACCTGGTGTCGCTGTGGCTGCGCATCACGGCGCCCGTGGGCGGCGATAGGACGGTCGCGATCGTGACCCAGCTGATCGCCTACGGGATCATGCTCGCCGGCGCGTACGTCGGAGGCGAGCTGGTCTACGCGCTGGGCAACATGGTCAACCGCCACGCCTGGCGTTTTGGCGCAAAGAGCGATTGGACCAAGCTCGACGTGGCCGACTTACCGGACAACAAGCCCACCGCGGCGAAGGCGGGCGCGCAACAGCTGGTGGTGGTACGCGCCGGTGACACCGTGTACGCGCTGCATGCGCAGTGCGCCCACGCCGGCGGGCCGCTACCGGCGGGCAAGCTCGTCGATGGCTGCATCGAGTGCCCGTGGCACGGCTCGCGCTTTGATCTCGCCACCGGCCGGCGGACGCGCGGCCCATCGACCTTCGACCAGCCGCGCTACGAGGTTCGCGCGGCGCAGGGCGGTGGCTGGGAGGTCAAGCGGGTGCTGGACCCGGCCGGCCAGAACATCGCTAACGCAGCAGCGTCACGCTCAACGTAGCGAGCACCACGCCCACGACCTGGAACGCCCGCAGGCGTTCGCGCAGCAACAGCACGGCGAGCACGGTCGTGGTCACCGGGTAGAGCGACGACAGCACCACCGCGACGCTGAACGCGTCCGCGTGCTGGGCGAGCACGAAGAACGCGTTGCCGCCCAGGTCGCCCACGCCCGCCAGCAAGAAGGTCGCCACAAGCGCGAGCCGGCTGAACGGCCAGCGATGCACGTGCGGCGTGCCCATGACGTGGCCCAGTCGCTCGCGCCACGGCGCGGGCCGCGCGCGCAGCAGCAGGTAGCCGAAGCCCACCGCGAGCATCGCCATGCCGGTGGTGCGCACGACGGCCAGCGGCCACCACAGCCCACCGCCCGCGGACGCATGGCCGATGAACACGAAGAAGCCGGCAAAGCCCAGGCCGGACAGGATGACCAGCGGCAGGTCGGCAAAGTCGAGGCGCAGCCGGCGCCGCTCGTCAGCCGTCTTTTCGCCCGCGGGCAGCGAGATGAGCACCACCGCGGCCAGCGCCAGGCCGATTCCGCCCAGGCGGGCGAGCGAGACCAGCTCGCCGTTGTAAACCGCGAGCAGCACCGGGACGCCGGCGCCGATCAGCGCCGCGAGCGGCGCGATCACGCCCATCGTGCCGCGGCCCAGCGCGTAGTAGAAGCACACCAGGCCGGACACACCGAAGGCGCCGGCAGTCACGCCAAAGATCACGGTTTCAGCCGCGGGCGCCGCCTCGCCGGTCGTCGCCACGAAGAGAAGGGCGCCGATCCAGCCCACGAACTGGGCCGTGAACACGGCACTGAAGGTGCTGGTGTAACGGCTGATCAGCCCACCGCAGAAATCGCCCGCGCCCCACGAGATCGCGGACAGGAGCCCAAGGACCGCGCCTCCGCCGATCAGCGGTCCTCCGCCGGCCAGAGTGGCGCGGTGCTCGACCAGACCGACATCGATCCGGCCGCTGCCATGGGCCCCGCCGGCGCCGCTTCATCGCGCTCGGCCGGCGCAGGCAGGACGACGACGTTGTCGGCCAGTGCGTCAAATCGGTCGGAGGTCGTCAACAGGATGACCTGCAGGTCGTGTGACATGTCCTTGAGCAGCGCCAGCGCGCGCGTCGCCCGCTCGTCGTCGAAGGTCACGAACGGATCATCGAGGATGATGGGCGGGGTCGCCGGCGCCGTGACCTGGCGCACGATACCCAGGCGAGCGCACAGGTACAGCGCGTCGAGCGTGCCCTGCGACAGCCGCCGCACGTCGATCCAGCCGCCTGTCTCCGGTGAGTGGACGCTGAAGGTGAGCGTCGCCTCGTCGACGCGCAAGCGGCGGTAGCGGCCGCCGCTGATGCGCTCGATGTCGCGCGCCATGCGGCCCTCGAGGAACCGCGCGGCTTTCTTCATCGTGCCCAGCTCGGCGGCATTCAACGTCGCGAGCACGTCCTCGTAGATGCGCAGCCGCCGTTCTGCGGCGGCGAGGTTCTCCTCTGCCGTGGCGAGTGCCTCGGCGTCGGCCGTGACCTTCTCGGCGTCGACCTCGTTGGCGTTGACGCGCGCCTGGGCCTGCGCCTCAGCACTGATCGCGGCCTCGCGCTCGGCGGCAAGCCGCGTCATGGCCAGCTGGCAGCTGTTCAGGTAGCGCTCGGGGTCCTTGCCCATCTCGCCCATTCCGGCTAGGGCGTGGCGCACCTCCTCGCCGTCCGCGGCGGCCTTGTCGCGCAGCGCGGCGACATCCTGGTCCGCGGCCTCCTCGCCCATCAGGCCGCGGTATTCGGCGCGGCGTGAGTCGATCTTGGCGACGTGATCCGTCTCCGCGGCGAGCGTCGTCTCCGCGACGGCAAGGTCAGATACGCCCAGCGCGGACATCTGGTGGGCGCGGTCCTGCTCGGCCTGGCGGACGCGCTCCGCGAGGTGGGTGCGGCCAGCCAGGCGCCGCGCGATCTCCTCTTCGCGCAACTCGTTCTGCAGCCTGATCGTGGCCTGCCGATTGCGGCGGCGGACACCCAGCCGCAGGGCAATCACGGCGATGACGACGAGCGCGGCGGCGAAGCCCAGCGCGGCCAGGGCCATGCCCATCTCGACGCCGACAAATCCGGAAATGGCGGCGCCCAGGAGCGCGACCAGCGCGACCACGACCCATGGCCGCCAGCGCGGGTTGGGGATCGCCAGGTCGTAGCCGGACAGGTCTGGCTCGGCGGCGAGCTCCGCGCGCATCTCCGACAGCCCGAACTCGAGCTTGCGCAGCTGTTCGACCGTGGCCCGCAGGACGGGCAGAGCAACAGCCGAAGGGTGCGACTCTTCGAGCCGGCCGATGTCCTCGCGCAACTCCGCGGCATGCTTGTAGCGCGCGTACAGCTTGGTGAATTCGGTCAGTCGGGAGTTCAGCGCGACCGCTCGCTGCGCCTTCGCCGCGCCCTCACGCTGCTCGCCCAGCCGGTCGTCGAGCTCCGTCCGCGCTGCCCTCGATTCGGCCAGCGCGCGCCGATCATCTTCGAGCTGCGCCAGGGCCATCTCGCCGCGTCTCACCTGGTCGGCCAGACGCTCCACCTCGGCGCGCAGGACCTTCAGGTAGCCGGGGTACTTCGCGCCCTCGCTCTTGTAACGCTTGATCGCATCTTCGAGCTTGCGCCGCGCGGTGTGCGTGCCGCGGTCCGCGCCGCTCATGGACTGCTGCAGCCGGTCGCGCAGCGTGTTCTCGTCCTGGGCCAGGCCGGTCAGCTCCTGGTGGTGCACGCTGGCGCTCGCCCGGAAGAACTTCTCCGACGGGATGCCGGTCAATGCCACGACTTCCTGGTCGACCCGCGCCGGATCGTTGTATGACTCATTACCCAGAGTCAGCGTGACCGTGCCCTTGCCGGCGGCGAATGCCTTGTGGATCGTGCCCGGGTGGCCGTCATCGGTGAAGTCCAAGTCGACCACCGGCTCGGCCTGCGGCTCCTGCCACGGCCGGGTGTCGTCGAGCTCCGCGCCGGTGAAGGTGGGCCGGCGGAACAGCGCCATCTCGATCGCCCGCTGCACGGTCGACTTGCCCGCCTCGTTGGCGCCACGGATGACGTTGAGGCCGGGCCGCAGGGTCACGTCGAGCGCGCGGTGGCGGCGGAAGTTCGCGAGGCGCAGACGGGTGATGATCATCTGGTCTAGGCCAGCGTCACGCGGGTGGCGTCGTCGAGCAGGGCGACGCCCAGGCGGAGGGCCTCGCGCGCCTCAGCCGCGCGATCAGCTTCGCCGCGCGTCTCGTAGTCCTCGATGCGCGCCCGGAAGTCGCGCGTCAGCGCACCCAGGATCGTGTCCGGGGGCGCGACATCTGTGTCGGGCAGCGCAACCACGGACGCGTCGCGCAGGCGCAGGCGCAGGAACGAGCCTTCGAGCTGCCGCGCCAGCTCATCGACGTTGAGGTCGAGCTCGCCTGAGCGGACGCCGACAATGCGCGCGTCCAGCACGAGATCCGGATCAGCCTGCTCGCGCAGCTGAGCGGCCAGCGCCGCCTGCGAGGCGATGGTGGCGCCGTCGAGCTCCAGCTTCTTGAAGCGCGTCCGGCCAACGGGCCGCGGTTCGATCGTCACGACGCGCTTGCCGTCGCGCTCCTCGAGGTTGACCAGCAGCACCTGGCCCGCGCCGTCCTGGTCCAGCGCCACTGGCTCGGGCGCGCCCGAGTACGCAAAGGCGACGCCCCCGGCGCGTCCCTCGCGGAACGAGTGGACGTGGCCCAGGGCGAGATAGTCGAGGCCGCTCTGGGCGATCTCGTCGTTGGTGACGATGACCTCGTCCTGCTCGAAGCGGCCGGGCTGGGCGATGGAGCCATGGATCATCCCGACCAGGTAATTGGCCGCCCGCGGGCCCGCGCCGCGCGCCTTCTCTGCCGCGGCGCGGATGGCGATCAACGGGCTTTCCGATGCGCGCTTGGCAGGGAAGACCCGACTCAGCACGCTCACTCCCAGCTGACCAAAGTCGACCTGCTGGCGGACATCGGTCATGACGGTCACCAGGTTGCTGTCGGGCGGCGCACCGGCGAGCTGGACGAGGTCAAAGGCGCGATCGATCGAGGCCGGCTAATAGCAGTCATGAGTGCCGGGAACGATGACCACCGGAATGTGGCGCTTGACGAGCTTCGACAGCTCCGCCGCCGCACGTTCGACCGAGCGCCGCGGCTGGCTGTTGGAGTCGAACAGGTCGCCGCAGATCAATACCAGGTCAACCGACTCGGTCAGGGCGAGATCGATCGCGCGGGCGAACGCCGCGAACTGGCGCTCGCGTTGGTCGGCAGCCTTGGGGCCCAGGTCGTCATGGCGCGCGCCCAGGTGCACGTCGGCCATGTGCAACAGGCGTGGCATGCGGCTCGCGTCTACCTCTCTTGCCCGGACTTCTGCCTCGAACGGTGCGGGCCCGCACCGCAATTTCTGGCGTCAATTCTGACATCCGGTCGGGGTGGGCAAACATGGGCAGGAAGTCCTACGGGCGACCGCGGCGACGAATCCGCCGGTGAGTCGGCCGGGTCTGAGGCGAGGCCCGTGGTAACCTTTTGGCCGTTACCGGTGCGCCCAGTCCATGGATCTCGGCACAGCACCAGGATTGCGCGGCGCCCGGCCTTTTCGATCAGACGCCTCGCATTTCGTGGTTGCCTGCGTGGTCCGGCTGAACGCCTCGGTCGGTATCGCCAATCGCTGACCACGGGGAGGTCCAGGCTCGTGTCCTACGCAGATCGAACTCTTACTTGTGCTGATTGCGGCGTCGAGTTCATTCACTCGTCAGCCGACCAGGAGTTCTACGCCCAGAAAGGCTTCGCCTCAGACCCCAAGCGCTGCCCGTCATGCCGCGCGTCGCGGCGCCAGATGCGCGAGACGACCAGCGGTTTCGACGTGCGCGAGATCGGCGGGCCGCGCGGCTACGAGCGCGGCGATTACCGCCCGCAGCGTGAGTACTTCGCGGTGATCTGCTCCAAGTGCGGCAACGCGGCCCAGGTGCCGTTCAAGCCGCGCCAGGACAAGCCGGTGTACTGCTCGGACTGCTTCCGCGACGTGCAGGGCGTCGCCGGCTAAACCGCCGCGACCGGTCAGGCGGCCGCGACCGGTCAGGCGGCCGCGACCGGTTCCCTGAAACGCGGCCACGCGGCCGTCAGATCGCGCCCGATCAGCTCGCTGAGCGACGCCACGTCGGGCGCGAAGTAGCTCGTCAGCTCGGCTTCCAGGGCCGGCGGCATTGGGTCGCGCGGCTTCTGGCGCGTGTTCGCGTCCCAGACGAACTTGAGCGGCGCGGTCACGGCACGGAACACGGGCGCCGGGAGCACCCGACGCATGCCTGATTCGATGCCGCGCAACCGGGTGCGGACGCGCTGCAACGCGGGCACGCGGCGCACGTTGTTGGCGTTGACGACGGTCATCTCGCGCGGCACGAACTCCGGGTCAACTTGGAGAAATTCGAGCACGCTGCGATACGTCTCGAGCGGCCGCGCGGCGAGATCCTCGAGCAGCGCGAAATGGACTCGATCGCGGCCGAACACATCGAGGTAGCGCTTCACCTGGGGCGTCATCGTGCACGCCTCGCGGTACAGCAACCCGGCCACGTACCGCGGCTCTGGCGGCAGGCGGCGGCCGGCGCGCCGGTCGTCTTAAGCGGCGAGCGCCGTGGCGAAGTCAGTGATGTCCTCGCGGCCCATCCAGACCTGCTGCTGGTGGCGCGAGTGGATCGACGCGACCGGGTCACGCAGCATGATCAGGATGCGCGCGTCCGGCGCGAACTCATGGATGAGCCGCGCGGCCTGCGCCGAGTGCAGGTAGACGTGCGACGACTCGCCCACCACCTTCTCGTCGCCGGCAGCGGCGGGCTTGCGTTGGTGGAGGCGGCTGCGCCGGGCGTGCGGATCGAGCGCCACCCGA
>DAIERN010000081.1 GCA_027346765.1 Chloroflexota bacterium
GGCCGATGGTTGCGACCGCCGCCGGCGTGCCCCCCACGCGCCGCTGGCCGTTGTCGCCCAGGAAGATCGTGCCCGTGCCGCGGACGATGACCGTCTCGTCGGACATGGCCGGCACGTACGCGCCGCCAGCGGTCGAAGAGCCCATTACCAGGGCGATCTGCGGGATGCCCTTCGCTGACATCTGCGCCTGGTTGTAGAAGATGCGGCCGAAGTGGTCGCGGTCCGGGAAGACCTCGTCCTGGAGCGGCAGGAAAGCGCCGCCCGAGTCGACGAGATAGATGCACGGCAGTCGATTCTGGAGCGCGATCTCCTGGGCGCGGAGATGCTTCTTCACCGTCATGGGGTAGTACGTGCCACCCTTCACCGTTGCGTCGTTGGCGACGATCACTGCGTCCACGCCCGACACCTTGCCGATGCCCGTGACCATGCCCGCGCCGGGCGCCTCGTTGTCGTACATGCCCGTCGCTGCGAGCGGGCTCAATTCGAGGAAGGGGGCGCCCGGGTCGAGCAGATGCTCGATGCGTTCGCGGACCGGGAGCTTGCCGCGCTCGCGGTGTCTTGCGATGGAGCGTTCGTCGCCGGCCGCGCCGCGCTCGCTCACCGCGTTCGTCCTGGCCCGCAGCTCCTCGACGAGCGCGGTCATCGCCGCGCTGTTCTTGCGCGCCTCTTCACTGTCCGCGTCAACGCGCGTCGTCAGTACCGCCACGCGTCGCAGTGTATTGACCGGTTGCGCTAACCCTCGGCCGGCGCTTCGCCCGGTCGATCGCCGCCTCTCTTCGCGGGGCGATAGCGGAAGTAGGCCCAGGTCCCGAACGACACGATGCCGAACCCGACCAGGAAGGTGACCCCGATGATCGTCGGCGTGCGCGAGTTGTCGGACAGGTAGCCGTTGGCCGGGTCGATCAGGATCAGCAGATAGCCCATGACCGCCAGGGCAAATACGACGAACCACATGCCGCGCCGCCACTGATAGAGCGGATGGCCTGGCAGGAAGCGCATCGGCAGCAGGCCCACGGCGAGCGTCTCGATACCGGCCACGACGAACGTCACCAGGACGGTCTGCACGAAGAGCTCGAGCCACGGATCAAACGCGCCCTGCCGGACGAGCGCCAGCGCCACCCACGCCACAAAGGACAGGGCGAGCAGCCAGGCCGCGGCCAGCCAGGTGCCAACACCCTGGTCGCGCTTGCTGATCTCGGTCACGAACACGATCGACACGATGAGGCCATACAGGTAGCCCGGCTGGAGGTTGGCCAGCCGCGAGACGACGACGCAGATGATCGCCACGAGCAGCGTCCACCACAGCGCCCGCAGCACTCCCCGGTCATGCGCTCGGGACATTCGCCCGTGGTAGATGCGGAGGGGCAGGTCGAAGGCCGCCGTGATGAACAACAGGCCGACCATCAGCCCAAGGAACAACGCGAGCGACATCGGGTCCAGGCCGAATGATGGGCTGAGAAAGCCGTACACGAGGGCCGACAGACCGATGAAGATCCAGACACCGAACCGGCCTGCCAGCAGCCTTGTCAGCCAGCGCCTCACTCCACCCAGCGGGCCTTTGGCGACGCGGTCAACCAGGGAATTCCAACGGCGCTTGAGGCCGCCGATCCAGCCCTGGATCTCCTCGTAGTTCTCCTCGACGGTCTTGTTGAAGAGCGTCCCCGGGAACGGCACGAGGAAGGCGATGAGCAGGGCAAGCAGGCTCATGCCGCCCAGCGTCCCCAGATCCAGGCCGCCGGCCGTCTGAGTCGGCGATTGCAGGTGCTGGGGCCAGGTGATCACCCCGTTGGGCGATGGTGTCGGGCTGAGCGGGGTGGGCGCGGCAGTAGGCGCGGCGGTTGGGGCGGCCGTCGGCTCTGGTGTCGGCGCAGGTGTGGGCGGTGCCGATGGTGTTGGCGTGGGGGTTGCAGTCGGAGCCGCGGTGGGTGTGGGGCTGGCCAACAGGGTGGGGCTGGCCGTGGCGGTCGGGGTAGGCGTGGCGGTCGGTGTCGCGGTTGGCTTGGGCGAGGCAGTGGGTGTGGGACTTGGCGTCTTGGTTGGAGTCGGCGACGGGGTGGCAGCTGCCGTAATTGTGTAGTGGGCACGACCAAGGTCAAGCGTGTCGCAGCCGCTCGGCTTGAAGGTGGTGGGTTGGCTGCACGCGAGCACGTCATAGTCGCCAGCCGCGCCCGACGCGGTGAACGTGTACGGCCCGAATGTGCCGTCGGGATCCATTGACTTGGGGGTTCCGGGCAGGATCTCGACCCAGCGGCTGTCGCCTAGCTTGGCGTCCCTTGGACCGAAGAACAGATAGAGCGGGTAGTTCCCAAAGAATCCCGAGCCCGAAACATCCACCGTATCGCCCGAGTTGCCTGAGGGCTTGCTGAGCTTTACCTCGGGCGGGAGCACAGTGAAGCTCTTCACGACAGTGTCGCGCGCCGCGCATCCCCCAGCCTCTGGGCCGGCATATGGGACGTTGCAGATCTGGATCTTGTATGTGCCGGGCTCAACCCCGGGCACGCTGAAGCCACCGGGGAGGCTCCAGCTCGATGTACTCGGGTAGAAGCCGCCCGACAGGTCGATCGCGCTGCCGGCCGGGTCCCACGTGATGCGCACTTCCTCATCGGCGTTGCCCGGCGACCACCCCGAGCCGTCGATGGTTACGTTGTCGAACGGCCGGCCCTGAGTTTTGCCCAGGGTGGCGATCCCCTTCTTGACGACGAATGTCTGCGTGGGAGCGCAGATCTCGGAGCTGGTGGCGCCGATCGTGGTCGCACACACCGTGATGCTGTGGCTGCCAGGGCGAACCGGGACTGTGTTCTCGTCGTACAGCGGCACTTCGGTGTCGAAGCTGAAGTCGCCTGTGCGCTGGACAGTTGAGGGAGTATCGATTGACATCTGATGCGCCGAATCGTGCTGGCTGGCATTGGCCGCGTCCCAGTACGCCACGGCGTCGTTGAAGGCCGCCGTTGCCGTGCCGTCCAGCAAATCGCCCTGCAGGTGAATCGGCGTCTGCGCCTCGGCGCCAGGTGGGGGAAAGTAGGATCGCGTTCCTTTAACCGGCGAAACGGACAGGCTGCTGGCCAGGACGATGCCGCCGGCGACGACAAGCACCAGCCCAAGCGCAAGGAATGTGGCAAATAGACGGCGTCGTTGCGCTGTCATGACGGGTGCGATGTCCTGGTTCCCCTCAGGGCCTGCGTGGCCCACGCGCGCCGCAGCGGTGAGTGCGCAATGGTGCCACGACTGGGGCCGCGAGGGAAGTCCCGCGCGCCGGTGAGATAATCGCCGCTCAGCGGAACCCCACTCCGCGCGCATTGAGGTTGCCACGAGCAGCGTGAGCGAAGAGAAGTCGACCTGGACGACCAAGAAGGGCCTCGCCCAGATGCTCAAGGGCGGCGTGATCATGGACGTCGTCACGGCCGAGCACGCCAAGATCGCCGAGGACGCCGGCGCCGTCGCCGTGATGGCGCTCGAGCGCGTGCCGGCAGACATCCGCGCGGCTGGTGGCGTGGCGCGCATGAGCGATCCGCTGCTGATCACCCAGATCATGGAGTCCGTCAGCATCCCGGTCATGGCCAAGGCGCGCATCGGCCATTTCGTCGAAGCGCAGGTCCTGGAGGCGCTGGGCGTGGACTACATCGATGAGTCCGAGGTCCTCACGCCGGCTGACGAGGAGCACCACATCGACAAGCACCAGTTCAAGGTGCCGTTCGTGTGCGGCTGCCGCGACCTGGGTGAGGCGCTCCGCCGGATCAGCGAGGGCGCCGCGATGATCCGCACCAAGGGCGAGGCCGGCACGGGCAACATCGTCGAGGCGGTGCGCCACATCCGCGCCGTCCACAGCGGCATTCGCTCCCTCCAGAACATGCGCCAGGACGAGCTATTCGTGGCGGCCAAGGAGCTGCGCGCGCCGCTCGACCTGGTTCAGGACGTCGCCCGGAACGGCAAGCTGCCGGTCGTCAACTTCGTCGCCGGCGGCATCTCGACCCCGGCTGACGCGGCGCTGGCGATGCAGCTGGGCGCGGAAGGCGTGTTCGTCGGCAGCGGCATCTTCAAGAGCGAGGAGCCGGCGCGCTTCGCCCGGGCGATCGTCCAGGCGACGACCCACTTCGACAACCCGCAGATCATCGCCGAGGTCTCGAAGGGCCTGGGCAACCCCATGAAGGGCATCGAGATGAAGACGATCGCGGAGACGGAGCGGCTGGCGGTTCGCGGCTGGTAGCGGACATGACCCAAGCTGAGCGGCCGGTGCGCATCGGCGTGCTCGCGGTCCAGGGCGCCTTCGCCGAGCACATCGCGGTCCTGCGCGAGATCGGCGTCGAGGCCGTGCCGGTGCGGCTCCCGTCTGACCTTGACGGGCTGGCGGGGTTGATCCTGCCCGGCGGCGAGAGCACCGCGATCCGCAAGCTGATCGACACCTGGGCGCTGCGCAAGCCCATCCTCGATCTCGCGCAGCGGGGTGCGCCCATGTTTGGGACGTGCGCCGGCATGATCCTGCTGTCGGACGAGATCAGCGATGGCGACGCGCCGGTGTTCCCGCTGCTGGACATCACCGTCAAGCGCAACGCCTTTGGCCGGCAGCTCGATTCGTTCGAATCGGAGCTGAGCGTGCCCGTCCTGGGCGACAGGCCGGTCCACGCGGTCTTCATCCGCGCGCCCATCGTCGAGCGTGTTGGCGAGGGCGTGGACGTACTTGCACAGCTCGACGACGGGCGCGTCGTCGCCGTGCGCCAGGGCAACGTCATCGCCACGGCCTTCCACCCCGAATTGGCCGGCGAGACGCGCTTCCACCGGCTCGTCGCGACCATGGCTGCCGAGTACGCCGAGCCCGGCGAAGGCTCTGCGCGGCGGCCGCATCCCATCCGGCGGGCGCGCGGCAATTGACAGAGCGCCTCAGGTGATCCAGCCGCGCCGGACGATGACGGGGCGCGGCGGTCGAGTGCGCGCCGCGCGGCTGACTGACCTCGCTGCCCTGAGTGAGCTGTCGCGCCTCTCGCACGGCGCCGATGGCACGAGCGGCCCGGAGAGCGGGCCGGCGACGGGCCGGATGCGCACCCTGGGTCTGCCGGTCAGCAGCGGTCACATTGGTGTGTTCACGCTGTTCCGGCTGCCGCTGGGCGCGTTCCTGCCGGGCGATCAGCTGTATGTGTACGAGGACGGCGGCCACGTCACCGGGCTGGCGCGGGTCGAGCACGAGAGCATCCGCGACGAATTCACGATCGTCGAGCTCGACGCGGTCGACGACGGCACCGCCGGCGACATCCGCTTCCGGCTCGTCCAGCACCTGCTGCGCGACGCCGCCAAGCGCGGCGGGCTGCGCTTCCACGTGGCGTGCGCCGACGAGGGCGGCAACGTCGAGCTGTTCATGCAGGCGGGCTTCGCGCGCTACGGCGAGGAGCGATTGCTCTACCGGCCGCCGGACCAGCCCTACACCGAACCAATGACTCCGCAAGATGCCGCACAGCGCGGGATTCGCGCCGTGGAACCAGTCGATGCACTCGAGCTGGACCGGCTGTATCGCGCCGCGACTCCCGCGCCGGTGGTGCGCCTGGAGGACTACCGCCTGCCCGATTGGGAGCGGCAGGGCAACCACTGGCGCGTGCCGCGCTCAGCGCTCACGCCGCTGCTGCGCTTCGCTGATGTCGACGCGTTCGTGCAGGCCTCGCCCAGGGGAGCTGAGCTGCTCGCCTTTTGCCAGATCGGCGTGGCCAAAGCCGACCAGCCCGACTACCTCCGGGTCATCAGCCGGCCCGAGCACGACCCGACCGACCTGATCGCCTTCGGACTGTCCGCCATCAACGAGCAGATCAGGCGCCGCCGGCTCGATCGGGCGCGGCTCCACCGCTCCGATCGGGGCGTGGCCAGCGCGGTGCGCAGTTACGAGTCCCCGTTAGATCGTCGACTGGCGGAGAATGGTTTCAACAGCCTCGCCGTGGTATCGCTGCTTATGCGGGAGGTAGCTCAACGCGTGAAGGAACCTGCGCTCGTCCCAGTGGGCATCAGATGACCGACCGAAACGACCGACCAGACGACACCGCCGCCCCCGACCTGGAGGCTTTGCTTGTCGCGCTGCCGCCTGAGATTGCCGACCGCCTGCGTGCGCTGCCGCCTGAGCGCGACCTGATCGAGGTCGTGATGGACCTTGGCCGGCCACCGGAGGCGCGCTTCGGCGGTGGCGGCGAGGAGGTTCTGCTCCCGCGCGAGGTGTCCGAAGAAGACATCCAGTACGTCGTCGACCACATCGGCTCGTTCGGCGAGGACAACCGCGCGGGCATCGAGCGCACGCTCCACCGCATCAGCGCCATCCGCAATCGAAGCGGCAAGATCGTTGGTTTGACGGCGCGCATCGGTCGCGCCGTGTTCGGCACGATCGAGATCGTCAAGGACCTGGTCGAGTCGGGCAAGAGCGTCCTGATCATGGGCCGGCCGGGCATCGGTAAGACGACGATGCTGCGTGAGGCGGCGCGCGTCCTCGCCGACGAGCTGGACAAGCGCGTGGTCGTCGTGGACACGAGCAACGAGATCGCCGGCGACGGCGAC